>JANPIY010000169.1:0-18314 GCA_031425255.1 Planctomycetota bacterium | reverse complement strand
ACCTGGGGATCGCTGTATTTGACATGGGGGCGGCCATGAGCCATCTCCACGCGCGACCGATCAACGAGGCCCTGGCCATTCTCGCCGCCAAGAATCGCCATGCGACGCCCGAGCTGCGCCGCGAGCACCTGCGCTGGATGATGTGCGGCCGTGGGCTCGACGACCGGCTGGTGGCGCTCTACCGCTCCTCGCTGGTGCACGGCAACGTCTTCACCGGCCACGGCCAGGAGGCGCTGTCGGCGGCCATCGGCATGTTCCTCCAACGCCCGCGCCCAGGCGTCCCTGGGGACGTCTTCGCGCCGCTGATCCGCGACACCGCCGGCCGCCTGTCGTTCGGCGAATCCTTCGAGGCCTCCTTCCTCACCTACCTGGGCAAGCGCTCCGGACCGATGCGGGGCCGCGACGGCAACGTCCACCGCGGCGACCTCGCCAAGGGCATGCTGCCGATGATCAGCCACCTGGGCGCGATGGTCGCGGCGGTCTGCGGTACGCTGATCGCCCGCCGCCTGCGTGGCGAGCCGGCGAGCGCGCGCACCGTCGGCGTGACCTGCATCGGCGACGGCGGCATGGCTACCGGCGCCCTGCACGAGGGCGCCAATGCCATGGCGGTGGAGAAACTGCCGATGGTGCTGGTGGTGGCCAACAACCAGCTGTCGTACTCCACGCTCAACGATCGCTCGTTCGCCTGCCGCGATCTGGTCAGCCGGGCGGAAGCGTATGGCATGCGCGGAGTCTCCATCGACGGCACCGACGCTGAGGAATGCCTGTGGGCGATCGGCGACGCCATCACCCGCGCCCGCAACGACGAAGGTCCGCAGATGGTGGTCGCCAGCCTGCTGCGCCTGCAGGGCCACGGTACCCACGACGACGGCAGCTATGTGACGGCGGAGATGCGCGCGCGTTTCCCCGACTGCATCGAGGCGGCGCCGAAAAAGCTGATCGCCGACGGGGTGATGGATCAGGCGGCGGTGGACAGCATGTGGAGTGAGGTCCGGGACGAAATCTCGCAGGCCTATGAACGCATCCGCAACGAACCGGCGCCCAATCCCGACGAGGAGGAATGGACCGCCTACAGCATGCCGGACCTGACCACCTTCCTGCCGTCATTTCCGCCAGCGCTCCCTGTGACGGGTGGAGCATCCTGATGGCCACCAGCTACGTCGAAGCCATCCGCCGCGCGTTGGGCGACTCCCTGGCGCAGGATCCGCGCGTGTTCATCTACGGGCAGGACGTCGCCGGCCAGTTCGGTGGCGCCTTCAAGGTGACCAAGGGTCTTTCCGACCGTTTCCCAGGGCGCGTGATCAATGCCCCGATCAGCGAGGACGCCATCGCCGGCATCGCGGTGGGAGCCGCCGTCGACGGCGCGCGGCCGGTGATCGAATTCCAGTTCGCCGACTTCGCCTCGATCGCCTTCAACCAGCTGGTCAACCACGCCGCCACCACCTTCTGGCGCACCGGTCGGTCGTGCCCGCTGGTGGCGCGCCTGCCGGTGGGCGGCACGCGCGGGTCGGGTCCGTTCCATTGCCAGATGCCGGATGCCTGGATCTCGCACCACCCGGGTCTGGTGGTGGTGGCGCCGGCGACCGTGCCGGATGCCTACTGGATGCTCAGGGATGCCATCGCCTGTGACGACCCGGTGATCTTCTGCGAACACAAATACCTCTACAGCCATCTCAAGGAGACCGGCGATCCGGCGCAGGCCGAACACCTGCCCTTCGGCTCGGCGGTGGTGCGCCGCGCCGGCACCGACTGCACGGTGATCAGCTACAGCGCCATGCTGCACGAATGCCTGGCCGCGGCCGGCATCCTCGAGCAGGAACACGGCGTGTCGGTGGAAGTGGTGGATCTGCGCTGCCTGCGCCCGCTCGACACCGCGACGATCCTGGAATCCGCCGCCAAGACCGGCCGCGTGGTGGTGGCGACCGAAGCCTGGCCGTTCGGCGGCATCGCTGCCGAGGTGGTCTCGGTGATCGCCAGCGAAGCCTTCCATCTGCTCGATGCGCCGCCGCGGCGCATCTGCGCGCAGGACACTCCGATCCCGGTGCAACCCGACCTCTACGCCGCCCACCGTCCGCACGCGGCGGATGTGGTCGCGGCGGTTCTCGACACGGTGAGGTATTGATGCGACTCCCGGTGAAACTCCCTCAATTCGGCGAGTCGGCCGCCGAGGCCACGGTGATGGCCTGGCTGGTCGCCCCCGGCACCGCGGTGAACGCCGAGCAGGAACTGGTCGAGGTCCAGACCGAGAAGAGCGTGCTGACCGTCGCCGCTCCGGCCAAGGGCATCCTCGTCGAGCATGGTGCCGAACCCGGCACCATGGTGCAGGTCGGCGCAGTGATCGCCTGGCTGGAGGTCGAAGGCGAGGCTGGCGCGGCTGACTCCGCGGAATCCGCCGACCCCTTGGCGGTCAGGCCGCCAAAGGCGACCACCGTGCCGCGCCCGGCCACCGCCCGCCACGTCAACCGCCCCACCGGCGCACGTTTCTACAGCCCGCGCGTGCGCACGCGCCTGGAGGACAACGGCCTGCTGCCCGCCGACCTGGCCGCCATCCACGGCACCGGCGAAGGCGGCCGGGTCACCGCCGAGGACGTCGAGCGCTACCTCAACGAGGGCAGCCCGATGAGCCCGATGCGCCAAGCGGTGGCGTCGAGCATGCTGCGCTCGTGGGGTCGCCCGCTCGCCACCGTCGCGCGTCCAGTGCGAATCGATCCACTGCTGACCCATCGCCGTCTGGTCGAGGGACGCCCGAGCGCGACGGTCTACTGCCTACGCGCGCTCGCCCTCGCGCTGAAGGACGACGATCGCATGGTCCATCGCGTGGTCGGCAGCCGCATCACGCGTCCGACCTCGATCGATCTCGGCGTGGCGGTCGAAGTCGACGACGGCGTGCTGACGCCGGTGATCCGCACCGTCGACCAGCTCGATCTCGGCAAACTCACCGCCACCGTCGACCAGGCGGTCGACAACGCCCGCAAGGGCCGCGTCGGCGATATCGGCGGTGCGGTCTCGACGGTCACCAACTACGGCACCTTCGGCCTCGCCTGGGCGACGGCGATCCCGCAGCCCGACCATTCGATGATCCTAGGCATCGGCGCCGTACGGTACGTCCCCGACTGGAACCCGGCGGAGAAACGCTGGGACCGCGCGCGCGAAGCCGAGCTGACGCTGACCTTCGACCATCGCATCGCCGACGGCGGCGCGGCGGCGCGGCTGCTGATGAAAGTTGCCGATCTGTTGGAGCATCCCGAACGGATGTGAGCGTGCGGCTCACCGTGCGCGTGCCGCGTGCCGCTATGGTTTCCGCTTCCGTTCGTTCGGCACCACGCGCAGCCGGAGATCGATGGCGCGGCCGCTGCCGACGTCCCATGCCAGGACCAGCTCCTTGCTCGGCTTGGCGACCATCGCGGGACCGCGGATGCCTGGGATCAGCGCCTCGACGCCATCGCTGGTGAATTGCACGGACAGGGTGTATTGCTCCGCACCGGCGGCGAGCTGGCGGTCGGCACCGCCGCCACCGCTCAGCACGATGCCGGCGCGGGTGAGCACCAGGGTGTGGCCGTCGGCGAAGGGCAGCGCCAGCTGGTCATGGGCGGCGGCCTGGTCCTCGCTCTTGTCGGGAAAGCGCACCACGAAGCGCAGGATGCGGTTGCCGAGCGCCGCACTGATGTCGCCGCGGCCGGAGCCGGTGCCGGTGAAGCGCAGGGTGTTCTCCGCCACCACCACGCGTTCGCGCGGAGTGAAGGCGAGCAGGCGCAGCAGGTCGGCACCCAGGTGGTTGAGATACTCCTGCGGCCAGAGCTCGCGCACCCGTCCACCCTCAGGCACCACCTTGTTGGCGTCGTCGGCCAGCATCGCCTCCTCCCAGCGGTTCTGGAAGCTGTCGTAGTCCTTGCGCACCCCAGGACTCTTCACCTCCTCGCCGATGGTCTGCAGCGTGGTGTAGGCCTCGGCCAGACGCCGCTCGGCGAGCTGCGCGGTCATGGTCTTGAAGGTGGTCTGGACCTGGAGGAAGGCCCAGGAGTCCCACGCACGCTCGATCTCGGTACGCAGCCGCTCGACCTCGCGCGCCGGTGCCATGAGCCCTTGAGGCTGACGGGCGAGCACCTGCATGGCGTCGTGGTAGCGGTGGCCCTGCATCAGCAGCGCCACCTCGCCCTGCGTCCGGCTCCACTGCCACCCACCGGCCAGCCCCAGCAGCACCACGATGGCGACCAGCGCGATGCTCAGCACGAAGGCGAACCAGGACAGGCGGCGCACGGTCCGGCGCAGGCGGCGGCGCCTGGCCCGCGCGACCGCTTCGACGGCATTGGGCGCCGAATCGGGATCCTCGTCGATCTGCTGACGGCGCAGCTTGGAGATGACCTCGATCACTTCGCCGGCGGATTGCGGGCGGTCCTTGGGCTCCTTCTCCATCAGGCGGCTGATCAGCACGCGCACCGCCGGGCTCGGACCGGGCTCGGGAAAACGCAGCGGTTGGCTGGCGGCGCGCATCAGCACCTCCATCGCCGCGTCGCCGGCGAAGGGGGTATGGCCGCAGACCAGGTGGAAGAGCGTGGCACCGACGGCATAGAGGTCGGCGCGGTGGTCGACGGTGTGCGCGTCGCGCCCCTGCTCGGGGGCCATGTAATGCGGGGTGCCCATGATCGCACCGACGTTGGTGGCGGTGACCGAGGCATCCTCGGCATCCTCGGCGCGCGCCAGTCCCAGGTCGGCGACCTTGACCATGCCCGACTTCGTCACCATCAGGTTGTCGGGTTTGATATCGCGATGGATGACGCCGGCGGTGTGCGCGAACTTGAGCGCCTCGAGGGTCTGGCGGCAGATCTCCAGGGCGCGCATCTCGGGGATGCGGCCGTGGCGGCGCAGCAGTTCGCTGAGCGTGGTGCCCTCGACCAGCTCCATGCTGAAGAACATCAGGCCGTCGGCTTCGCCGACGTCGTGTACGGCGATCAGGTTGGGATGGTGCAGGCGTCCGGCGGCGCGCGCTTCGCGCAGGAAGCGTTCACGAAATCGTGAGCTGGCCCCGAGCTGGGGCGCCAACACCTTGAAGGCGACCGCACGATTCATCGACAATTGTGTCGCGCGGTAGACCTGGCCCATGGCCCCGGACCCGAGCGGGGATTCGATGCGGTAGCCGGCGATGATGGTGCCATCGGCGAGCGCATCCCACTGGCCGCTGTCACTGCCCAGGCGCGCCAGGGAACGCGGCGTGAGCGCACCGTGATCCACCCTCTCCTCCTCCAACGGCATGGCCGAGACGGCAGCGGGCGGGGTGACGGCAGGGCGGTCATCGCCCACCTCGGTCAAGGCCGTGGCGACCTGGGTCGGAACCGGCAGCCGCCCCGAGGTGGGCGGTTGCTCAGCGAGCGGGATCGCCCCGCTCGGGCCCGCTCCGCTGGGCGCGCTCGCCTTGATCGCCTCGCCACGCGGCAGGCAACGGAGCAGGGCGGTGGCGATGAGGTGCTCGGGCAGGCGCAACAGCTCGGCACGCCGGACCAGCGCCGCTACCAGGCGGGCACGCCGTTCCGGTTCCCATCCCGACTGTCCGTTCATCGTCCCCCCGTCCTCGCCCGCATGCCGCGGAGTGTGCCCTGAGCGAACGTCTACGGCAGAGGGAAAGGAGCGTTCACCGGCGACGTTCGGCGAACAGCGCGTAACACGCGATCGCACCCGCCATGGCGGCATTGAGGCTCTCGGCCCCGCCGGGCATCGGCAGGGTCACGCGTTCAGCGCTGGCGGCGAGCTGGTCGGCGTCCAAGCCGTGGGCCTCAGAACCGACCACCAGCCAGCGTGGCTGTCGCGGCAGGGCGGCCGGATCGCTGCCGCCGCGTACCACCAGCGCACAGCAGGGTGCACCCCCCGCCAACGCGGCCAGGCCGGCAGCGGGTTCGAAACGGTGGAGGTCGATGCTGGCGAGTTCGCCGGCCGAGGCCTGGACCACCTTGTGGGCGTAGGGGTCGGTACCGCCGACCAGGACCACCTGACGGATGGCGAAGGCGGCGGCGCAGCGGATGAGGGTACCGAGATTGCCCGGATCAGCGATGCCGCACAGCACCAGGCCGCCGGCGGCGGGCGCCAGTGGGCGGGGCTCGGGCAGCCGGAACGTGGCCAGGTAGCCGGACGGCGTGCTGGCCTGCGACAGCTTGGCGGCGATGGCAGGGACGATCCGGGTCACCGCCTGTTCGTCCCACGATTCCGGGAGTGCGAGATCGGCCAGCAGCAGCAGTTCCTGCGCTTGCCAGCCATGGGCCAGGAAGCCGGCGATGGCGCGCTGGCCCTCGACCAGGAAGGCGCCGTCGTCGCGCCGGTGCCGGACCTCGTGCAGCCGGCGCAGCCGTTTGATCAGCGGGTTGTCGGGTGAAGTGATCAGGGTGCTCATCAGGGTGGTCTGGGACGGTTGTCAGAGGTTGACGTAAAACAATCCCCCAGCGCGCCGTGGTGCCGATCATCCGCCGCCAAGCTACCAACCGCTCTCAGCCGGATGGGCGCGGCAGTTGCACGATTCCACCAGGGGTCGCATCAATCGCATCGCCGCCTCGCACGGTTGACTGGTTTCCCGCTCATACCTAAGCTCCCGCCCGTCTCCCTGAGAGGGTCCAGTCCAACGCTATGAACCAGAGCAATCCATGACCGCGCTTCGCATGTCGCAAGTGATCGTCCACGCGGCGTTCACCGTCCTGCCCAACGAAGCAGATAAACGTCAGGTCATCAGCACCCTGGTCCAGAGCCTGGCCGCCGCCAAGAAGTTCCCGGTCGACAAGTCCGCCGAGATCATCGAAGGCGCCATGGCGCGGGAAGCCATCGGTTCGACCGGCATCGGTCACGGCATCGCCATTCCGCACTGTCGCACGCCGCATGTGAAAGAGATCGTCTGCGCCTACGGCAGCAGCACGAGCGGCATCGATTTCGACAGCCTCGATGGCGAAGCGGTGCATAGCGCCTTCCTGCTGCTGACCCCACCGGATCAGAAGGAACAGCACCTGACGCTGATGAAGAGTTTCGCCAGCCAGATCCGCAAAGAACATTTCTGCGAGTTCCTGCACCAGATCACCGCTGCGCAGCCGCTGGTCGATCTGCTCGCCGAGTTCGAGGCGCGCTGAGCACCCTTCGGCGTGTTGCGCTCCTTCCCCGATCTCCGGCCTTTCTGCGATCCCCAGCGGGTCATCACGCTCGCCGGTTCGCCCAGCAAACGTGAGATCCTGGTCCAGGTCGCGCGCGCTTTCACCGGCCATCCCGCGGTCGCCGACCATCGTGGCTGGCTCAAGGCGCTCTACGACCGCGAAGACGTCACCAGCACTGGCATCGGTGGTGGCATCGCGATCCCGCACGCCCAGCACCCGAGCATCAGCGCCTTCGTCCTGGGCATCGCCCGTAGCCCACTGGGCTGCGACTTCGTGGCCAAGGACGGCCTGCCGGTACGGATCCTGGTGATGATGGCGGCCCCGCCGGACGATCGCCCGACCTACCTCAAGGTGCTGGCCGGCATCGCCACCCGCCTTAACCAGCCGACGGTGATGGCGGCCATGCTCGCTGCCGCGACGCCGCAGGCGGTGATCGACGCGTTCGTCGGGGAGTAGGCGGGTCCTGGGGGATCAATCGGAGCAAGGCTAGCCGCAAAGACGCGGAGGCGCAGAGGAAGACAAGAACAGGGGCTTTTCATCTGCATCTCTGCGGCTCTGCGGCCAGATCCGCTCCCATTGACAGAACTACACCCACTGATCACGCCGAAGTACCTTTTATGTTCGGCTCCCCCACTCCAACGTGACCCGGACCCGACCGGCGCAGCCCGGCCGAAAGAACCCTTTGCCCCGCCGGCCCACCGCCACACACTGCCGGCCCATTTTTCATCACCCTTTCCCCTGCCGTTTCGGCCGGGGAAACGAGCGCAGCGGAGTCTCTCATGCAGGCCACCATCAATGACACTGGTACCCTCCGTAAACAGGTCACCGTCACCTATTCCGAGGCTGAGGTCGAGGTCCGCCGCGAGGCCGTCCTGAAGAAGCTCTCCGGCCAGGTGAAGCTCGACGGCTTCCGTCCGGGCAAATCATCCAAGGCGCTGGTGGCCAAACGCTATGGCTCGGCCGCGGTGCAGCAGGCCCGTGAAGAGCTCGCCGACGAGGGCTTCAACGAGACCTTGAAGAAACACCAGCTCAAGCCGATCGGCCCGATCACCAACGAATCGCTCAAGGCCGACAAGGGCCTGGAGCTGGTCGTCAGCTTCGACGTCAAGCCGACCCTCACCCTGCCCGAACCCAGCACCATCGTCGTGACCAAGGACGAGATCACCGTCAGCGACAGCGAACTGCAGGTCGCGCTCGACAACCTCTGCAAGCGCGCTGGCGCCCAGGCCCCGCTCGAAGCCGGCGAGGAGATCGTCGCCGATGACGGCGTGACCCTCACCGGCACGGTCACCGTCAATGGCAACGAGGTGCGCAAGCTGCACGACTTCCACCACCTGGTGGGCGGCTACAGCCTGCTCGGCACCGCGCCGGAACAGGTCATCGGATTGTTCAAGGGCAAGAAAGTCGGCGACACCCTCGACTTCACCACCACCCTGCCGAAGACCTTCAGCCCGAAGGAAGCCGCGGAGAAGGAAGCCCGCATCAACGTCACCATCCAGAGCGCCCAGCGCCAGCGTGCGGCGGTCGCCGATGAAGCCCTGGCCAAGCGCCTCGGCGTCGATGACATCGCTACGCTCAAGACCCGCCTGGGCGAGCAGCTCAAGCAGCAGAAGGAAGGCGAGCAGCACCAGAAGCAGATCGCCGAGCTGACCGACGCCCTGCTCAGCCAGGTCGCCGTCACGCTGCCCCAGCGCCTGCTCGAAACCGCGCTCAAGGAAAACCTCGAGGGTCGCCTGCAGAAGGCCAAGGATGAGAACAAGCCGGCCGAAGACCTCGCCAAGCTCAGCGAGGAGACCAAGGCCGAAGTCGAGAAGGGCTTGAAGCGTCACCTCATCGTCGACGCGGTCGCCGATCAGCATCAGGTCCAGGTCACGCGCGAGGATCTCGAAAGCCAGATCCAGATGGCGGCCAAGCGCGCCAACCGCAATCCGCAGGAGATCGCCGACCAGCTGCAGAAGAGTGGCCAGATCAATCAGGTGGTGGCCGAGATCCGCGAGGCCAAGGCCCTGGAAGTCCTGCTCGACAAGGTGCTGGGACGTTTCGTCGCTGCGCCCGCCGCCCATGCCGCCCATGCCGCCCACGGCGAGGCCGGCCACGTGCACGGGCCCGACTGCAACCACTGAGCGCGACCAGCGTGAGGTGTGCGAGAGGCTGATGGCTGATGGCTGATGGTCCGATGGACCGTCAGCCATCGCCGCATAGCGGGTTCCCCCGACCGCGGCGCGGCATGGCGATGACGATCTCGCCTGTGCGAACCATGGTTGTTGGTTCCTCGGCGAGATGAATGGTTTGGTAAATTGCGAGCACGTGATCCGCTTTCAGGATCAATTGAGAAAGGCTGGCCGCAGAGACGCAGAGACGCAGAGGATGACAAGAACAGGGGCTTCTCGCCTCTGCGTCTCTGCGGCTCTGCGGCCCGATCCTCTCTCATGGTGTGCACCGCACCCACTGATCACGCCGAGGAACCTGGTTTTTTCCGTGGCGTCGTAGCGCCATCGCGGTTCGATCCCCGCGGCGTCGCTTCCCGCTTTCCGTCCCCTTCCGGAGCCGTCCATGCACATCGCCGTCGCAGGTGACCACTCGGCCGTCGGCCACACCCGCGCCATCATCGCCCATCTCCGCCAGAGCGGGCATGAGGTCGAGGATTTCGGCGCCAGCACCGCCGCCTCCTGCGACTATCCCGACCATGCCGGGCCGGCCTGCGTCTCGGTGGCGGAGGGACGCAACGAACGCGCGGTCCTGGTGTGCGGTACCGGCATCGGGGTCAGCATAGTCGCCAACAAGGTGCCCGGCATCCGCTGCGCGCTGGCGCATGACGAGGGGACCGCCCGTCTCGCCCGCGAACACAACAACGCCCAGGCGCTGGCCCTGGGCGCGCGCATCGTCGACGAGCCCACCGCCCTACGCATGGTCGACGCCTGGTTGCACGCGACCTTCGAGCCCAGGCACCAACGCCGCCTGGACAAGATCGCCGCGCGCGAAGGCTGCAGCCTGCCGACCAGACCCTGACCCGACGCTGATCCACGCCGATGTCCGCACCTGCCGAGAAACGACCACCCATGCTCACCGCCACCGACCTCACCGCCGACGGGAAACTGTTGCCCGAAGCCATCACCGCCGCGGCCCCCACCGCCAGCGACCTGACCGCTGCGCTGGACAGCGCCAGCGGCGCGCACTTTGCCGCGCTCGCCCTCATCGCCGGCGAGCGCGGCTTGAACGAGGCCGCCGCCCCGCTGCTGGGCCGACTCGATAGCGAGGGCGTGGCCGGCAAAGCGCTGGCCTGGGCGCTCGGCCGTCTCGCCAAGTCGAACCCCGGGATCGAGGCGCAGGCCCTCGCCGCCCTCGCCGATGGCGGCCTCGACGTGCGTGAAAACGCCTATGGCATCCTGGTGAATCTCGGCGCCCTCGGCCTCGCCAGCCCGACGCTCGGCGACGCCATGGCGGCCCGCGTGTCGGCGGAGATCGAACGCGCCCGCGCCGGCGGCAGCGGTCTGGGCGAACAGGCGTGCCGCGTGCTCGCGGTGCTGGGCGATGCCCGCACGCCGGCGCTGATCCAACAGGTCATCGAACAGGACCGCTTCTGCGACCGCTTCGAACTCCAGCGCCTGCGCAAAGGGGTGCAGGACGACGGACGCGATCACGAATCGATCAAGGCGGTCAAGGCGCCCTGGACCACCACTTTCGCTGATGTGCTGTTCGTGCCCAAGGCCCCGGAGCCGGTCGTCGACAAGACTGCGGACAAATCCGCGCTCAAGACACCCCCGGGAAAGACCGGGACGGTGGCGCCCAGCAAGTCAGCAGCGAAATCACCGGTCGGTGAAGCGCCCGCGGCTGACGCCAATACCCCGCCCATGGAGAGCGCAGGAGACCCCGGCGATCCGGACGAGGGTGCCCCCCTCGACGAGGAGGACGCCGCTGGGGTCGCAGGCTCCACGCCGATCGACTGGAAGGCTTTCGCCACTGGCGCCGAAGCCGAAGCCCTGCCCGCGCCCTTGAAGCAGCTCGCCGGCCAGCTAGGGCCGTTGCTCGAACAGCTTTCGATGCGCGCCATCCGCGCGCCGCTCGCCGATCTCACCGGTCAGGAGTTCGTCGGCCTGCTGCTGCAGGTCATGCCGCAGGCGCTGCCCCCGCAGCACGTGCAGATGGCGCTCAGCCCGCAGGCCATGCAGTGCTACAAGGCGCTGGTCAAATTCCTCATCCGCACCGGCGTCGCGACCAAAGGCCAGGAACTGCTCGACGCCATCGGCATGGTGCGCAAGGAGCTGACCAACCAGATCCGCCAGGCCGGCATCCTCAACGGCCCGGACTTCAGCGACCCGGATGACAAGCCGGCCGTGCCGCCGAAAACCTGATCGCTGATGGAGTACGGGCGTCCCGCCAATGCTATGAAGCCTGAGATATTCGGCCGCAGAGGCGCAGAGGCGCAGAGGCGAAAAAACCCTGCTTCGCCTCCTTCTGCGTCTCTGCGTCTCTGCGTCTCTGCGGCCGATTTTTCATCATTAGCTTTACAGCTTTGGCGGGACGCCCGTGCCACGTCCTGGACTCAGGTTGCGCGCGGGCTCGACGGACCGAGGCGGATGAAGCCGACCACCGCGAGGACGATGCCGCCGAGGGCGACCACCCAAGGCAGCAGCTTCAGCACCAGATGACGTTCACCGGCCCCAGGGCTGATGGCCAGGCCGACCGCGAAGCCCAGGCCCAAAATCGCCACCACCGCACCGGCGATGATGTAGGTCGGTGCCGCCGGATCGGCGCGTCGCCGTTTCGGCAGCGGCGCCGTGAGCACGCTGGGGCTGCGCGTGCTGGTGGACGGTGGACGGGACGCCTTGCGCTGGCGGCTGGTGCTGGGCGGCATGAGGACCTCCTGGCGGCACGGGATCCATCCGCTGGCCCCACTCGAGGTCGGTCCAGGGGCTCGAGCATTGGCCGCTGAGGTGAGGACTGATCACCGCGGCGCATCCAGACACCGGATTTCTGGCGGCAATTAGCGTGCGCGCGACGGGAAGGAAGGACGGCCGCACGCGGGCCCTGCCGGCCCGCCCTGATAATCAGATGCGCGCGACGTCGACGATGGCCCGCACCTCGTGCGAACCACCGCCCAGGATCACGCCCTTGGTCGGGCTGACATCGGTGAAGTCGCGACCCACCGCCACGATCAGGTGACGGTCGCTGGCCAGGCAGTCGTTGGTCGGATCCAACCCGATCCAGCCGATCCCAGGGCACCACAGGGACATCCACGCGTGCGACGCATCGACGCCGACCAGCCGCGGCTGCCCCGGGGGCGGCTGGGTCTCGAGATAGCCACTGACGTAACGTGCCGCCAAGCCGAGCGAGCGCAGGCAGGCGATGCCGACGTGGGCGAAATCCTGGCACACTCCACGTCGCGCGGCGAAGACCTCGGGCACGGTGGTGGTGACGGCGGTAGCCTTGGGATCGTAGACGAAGTCGCGGTTGATGCGCTGCACCAGGTCGAGCGCCGCATCGAGCAGCGGCCGCCCCATGGTGAACGATACTGCGGCATAGTCCCCGTATTCCGGGCCGGTCGGCACCATCGGTGACTCGTAGCGGAACTCGCTGGCGAGAACCTCGTCATCGTCCTGCGGATGCTGGAGGTGATCGCGCACCCCCTCCCAGGCCCCGGTGATGCGCGCATCGAGGGCGAAGGCGGCATGGACCTCGAGCACCGAGACCGCGCGCACCACCAACTGGGTGTGCTGGTCCTGGACCGTGAAGCAGTCGACGCGGTTGCCGAAGTAATCGTCGCGACGGTGCTGCACCGCGGGCGACGGCGTGATGTCGAGGGTGAACGATTCGACCTGCTGGCGTGGCGTGTCCATCGGTGAGAGATGCAGGACGTTGTGCGAGACCGTGACCGGTTCGCTGTAATTATAGATGGTGACGTGGGAGATGCGGTATCTGGTCATTCGCCTGCCCAGACCGATGGCTGCCGGGTGGTGGTGGCATGACTCAGGTACTGTTTGGTCACGGTATCCGACAACACGGTGAGATCGGCCGACAGATGGTCGAGCACATGCGCCAGGTGCGCGTGTTCACCAGCCTCGTCCTCGCGGCTGAGCTCCTGCGGATCGACCAGGCGAACCCAGGTGTGCGCGCCCAGCGCCAGACGTTCGGCGGGTGTCGGCAGGGCCTGCGGCGCACGCGGCAGATGCTCGACGTGTTCGACCACGCGTTCGAGCTGGAACGACAACGCCCGCGGGTTGGTGCCATCGCACAGCAGCAGGTCGATCACCGGCGGGACCTGGAGCGACAGCAGGTAACGCGCGCGATAGGTGATGACGCTGTCGGCGATCTCCAGCACCGCCTCCAGCACGCTGTCATCCACCCGCGGGACCAGCGCGGCGCGCACCAGTTCGGCGGTGAAGGTCGCGCGTTCCAGCCGTCGCCCGAGATCGAGGAAGCGCCAGCCGGGACCGCGCGTGGTGTTCTCGGTCGCCATGCCGGCAAGCGCGGCGAGGTCGAGGACCAGGCGATCGAGCAGCGGCAACGCATCGATCGCGCGTTCCGGTTTGACCTCGGGGCTGAGATCCTGGTCGAGATGGTTGACGATGCGCCAGGTGTCGTAGGACAGGCGGTCGCGTGATGAGAAGGCCGAGTAGTGCAGGCGCCCCACCACCGAACGCAGGCTGGCGGCGTTGCTGTCACTGAACAGCAGTTCGAGCAATTGGGCTTCGAGGGTGGCGGCATCGGGCGAGGGTTTGGCCAGCACACCCTGATGCTTGAGCACGCGCAGCGCGGCCTGCAAACCCTGATCGGCGCCGACCTCCTGGTCGCCCGCCAGACGGGTGAGCGCCGCGCGCAGCACCCGCGCCGCATCCTCGGCGCGCGCGCTGTAGCGGCCGAGCCAGTAGAGGTGATCGGCGACCCGGCTGGGCAGGTCGCTGCCGCCCCGTTTGAATTCCACCGGCGCGCCGGAAGGACGCAGCAACGTCACCGGCGCTACCGGTCCGTCCGACAGCACCCAGGCATCCTTGCTGCCGCCGCCACGCTGGAAGGAGACCGCCCACGGCTGGTTCTCACTGGCGATGCGCGCCAGCCCGCCGGGCATCACGGTGTAGCCACCGTCATCGCTGGCGACGGCGAAGACCCGCAACACCAGCGAACGGGCGGCGAAGGCGCCTTCGCTCCAGACCGGGGTGATCGAGGGAGCGGGCGCGGCCTGGCCGACCAGGGTGTGCGGCAGGGTGCGCAGCCGGTTCAACATCCGCGCGCGTTCCTCGCCCTCCAGCTCCGCACCCAGACGCGCCGGGGCACGCGCGTTGCCGAAGGCCGGACGGATGACCAGTTCGTCGAAGCGCTCGCGCATGCGCTCGGCCGCATCGCCACCCCACAGGGTCTCGACCTCCTGAAGTCGCAGTTCCTCGCCTTGCAGCAGGCGGCAGAGGCGCGGCAGCGAGGGCATCAGCGCGGCGTTCTCGCCGATGCCCGACCCCAGGGCGTTGGCGATCACCACGTTGCCGGCGCGCGCCGCGGCGGCGAGCCCGGCGACACCCAGGGTCGAGTCGCTGCGCAGTTCCAGCGGATCGCAGAAATTGTCGTCGAGCCGTCGCAGGATGACGTCGACGCGGTGCAGGCCGCCGAGGGTCTTGAGGAACACCTGATCGTCGCGCACCGTCAGGTCGCCACCTTCCACCAGGGTGTAACCGAGGTAGCGCGCGAGGTAGGCGTGTTCGAAATAGGTCTCGTTGTAGGGACCCGGCGTCAGCAGGACGATGCGCGGGTTGTCGCGGCGCACGCGCAGCCGGCTGGCCAGGTTCGAGAGCGTGTGGCGCAGGGCGATGAAGAAGCCGGCCAGACGCTGCACCCCACAGTGGCGATAGCCATCCGACAAGGCGCGCGAGAGGACGATGCGGTTCTCCAACGCATAACCGGCACCGGCTGGCGCCTGCGTGCGATCCGCCAGCACCCGCCAGGCGCCGTCGGTACCGCGCACCAGGTCGGCGGCATAGACATGCAGCCAGCGTCCATCCTGCGGCACGATGCCATGGCACGGGCGCAGGAAGGCGGGATGCGCGAAGATCAGCGCGGGGTCGAGGTGACCGTCTTTGAGCAAGCGCTGTGGGCCGTAGGCGTCGGCGATCACGGCGTCGAGCAGGCGCGCACGTTGCGCGACACCCTTGGCCAGCCCGTCCCATTCGTCGGCGGAGACCATCAGCGGCAAGGGGTCGAGCTGCCAGGGCCGGTCGAGGCCGTGGGCATCGCCATAGACGTTGTAGGTGACGCCGTTTTCGCGGATCAGCCGCCGGGCCTGCTCGTACCGTTGCGCCATGCCGCGCGCGCCGAGACGGCGCAGGCAGTCGTCCAGGCCGCGCCACTGCGGGCGCAGCGCCTGCGCGTGACGGAGTTCGTCGTACACGCCGGGAACGATGGGGGCATTGACCAGATCCAGTTCGTTGGGCTCATCCATCACGGGGTGACAGGTGAGGGCGGCGCAGGCAGACGTCAATCGTGCATCGTGCACGCGTTGTGCAGACGATATGCAAAGGTGTGCAAAAGGTCTGCCGATGATGTGACGTCCTCGCCATGACCCTGTTGCCAGAATCGCGCCGCAGCGATAGTCCCTGCGTCATCCCCTGGGCGCTGAAGCTGGAACCCCATGATCCTTGCCACTCCCGGCGCGGCCACCGCCCTCCCCGTCCCCACCACCAGCCATTCCCGCCTGGCCTCGCCGCTCGCGATGGTGGTGCTCATCCCCCTGCTGGTGCTGGTGAGCGGCATCACCGTCGGCTGGATCAGTCGCGCCTTCCTGCGCGCCGCGGCCGAGAACACCGCTGCCACCGCACTCATCCACAGCACCCGGCGGACGGCGCGGGAGCTCAGCCAGAGCCTGGATCAGGCTGCTCCGGCGCTCGGAGCGCTGCGCGCCTGGATGAACTCGCGGCCCGACCTGAACGATGACCACACCGTGGCGCGAACGCTGTTGGCGATCATGCGCGGACGCCCAGGGGTGGCGATGGCCAACGTCGGCACCGCGGCTGGTGGCTTCCATGGCGTCGAGCAACGCGACAACGGCTGGATCTACACGCGCGCCACCGTCGAACCCGACGGCAGCACGCCGCGGATCTCCTGGCACATCACCGAACAGCTCGGCTTAGACGAGGAGAGCCGCACCTCGCACAGCACCTACGATGTCCGTCAGCGGCCGTTCTACCTCGCCGCCGCGCGCGAACGCACCCGCGTCTGGACCGCACCATACTTGTTCTTTGCCAGCGGCATCACCGGGGTCACCTGTGCCGAACCCCTGAGCGATCCGGCCGACCCCAGCGGGCCCCTGCTCGGCGTGGTGGCGGTGGACTTCAACCTCGAAAGTCTCGGTGGCGTCCTGCAACCGATCGATGACCAGTTCGACAGCCACAGCTTCCTCTTCACCGCCGAACGGGTGCTGGTGGGACTGCCGGAGGATTGGCGTCCACGGCTGGATGCCGCCGCCCCACGCCGCCTGCTGACCGTCGACGGCCTGGGCAATCCACTGCTGTCGGCTTATTTCGCCGCGCTTCCCGCCTTGCCCATCAGCGATCAGAACCAGCCGACCTTCCTGGTGCGCGCGGATGGGCAGGAATTCGCCGCCACCGTGATGCGCTTCCACCTCAGCAACGGGCCCAACTGGTATGTCGGCATGCTGCTGCCGCGCGAGCGCCTGATGGCGGAGGCCGATCGCCACCTGCGCTGGTCGCTGGTCATCGGTCTGGCGGTGCTCGCCCTGACCTCCGGCGCGGCGTTGTGGTTCGCCCGCCACTTGGCACAGAGCCGCCGCGATGCCAGTTCGGCGCGCGCCAGTGCACGGGCGGCGCAGGCCGCGGCCAACGACCTCGGTTCCTACCGGCTGATCAGGCTGCTCGGTAAGGGCGGCATGGGTGAGGTCTGGCTGGCCCAGCATCGCATGCTGGCCCGCCCGGCGGCGATCAAGCTGATCAAGGCCGAGACCATGGAAGGGCGCGATCCCGAACGCCGCGCGGAGATCCGCAAACGCTTCACCGCCGAAGCCCGCATCACCGCCAATCTGCGCAGCCGCAACACCATCGAACTCTACGACTACGGCATCAGCGAGGACGGCACCTTCTTCTACGTGATGGAACTGCTCGACGGCATCGACCTCTTCGATCTGGTGGTGCGGTACGGTCGCCTGTCACGGGCGCGCGTCGTCCATCTGCTGGTGCAGGCCTGCCACAGCCTGGCCGAGGCGCACGACCGCGGCCTGGTCCATCGCGACATCAAACCGGAAAACATCTTCATCTGCCGGCGCGCCGACGAGGTCGACGTGCTCAAGGTGCTGGACTTCGGCATCGTGCGCATGCAGGAGCCGACCTTGGACATGGTCAAGACCAGCCAGGGACTGGTCCAGGGCACGCCGGCGACGATGTCGCCCGAGCAGGCCACCGACCGGCCGCTGGATGGGCGCAGCGATCTCTACAGCCTGGGCTGCGTCGCCTATTGGCTGCTGACCGGCCAGCCGGTGTTCGAAGGCGAACGCGCCATGGCCCTGATGACCGATCACGTGCAGACTCCACCGATCCCGCCGAGCCAACGCATCGGCCAGCCGCTGCCTCCGGCATTGGAAGCCATCGTCATGGCGTGCCTGGCCAAGGACCCCGCCGACCGCCCCGCCGACGCCCGCACCCTGGCGCGCATGCTGCTCGCCGCCGACCTCGGTGATGAACCACCCTGGACCGAGGCGGCGCGACAGGCGTGGTGGCAGGCCCATCTGGCGCCGCGCGACCCCGACCACCTGACCCCTGGCGTCCAACAGGTGTTCCATCCGCGGCGCGCGGATGGCGTGTGCGATTGAGGCGTTGGCGACTGCCTCGGGCGGCTGGCTATCTGGCGATGCGGCCAACGGCAAATAACGGAGCGGATCGCAGCAAGGTTGTGGTTTTACCCGCTAAAATCAGGTGGTGCCCACCACCCCGCCACCCATCACCACACCCGTTTGCCACGCCCATCGACCTTGGACTGATGGAGGACGCAAACTCCTCCACCAACGCCCTGGCCGCGGCTCCGGTATCACCTCACCCTTCAGGAATCTGTGCATGTCCCTCCGCCTGTATGCCGCCGTTGCCGCGATCTCCTGCGTTGTCCTGCCGATGTGGGGAGGCGATGCGAAACCCGTCTGACGATTGCATTGTGCTGGACTTGCTGGAGCGGTGGGAGGAGGCCCGCGCGACGGGGACCGAGATC
>JANPIY010000168.1:0-3230 GCA_031425255.1 Planctomycetota bacterium | reverse complement strand
CCGGCTGGGCTGGGCCGGCAGTGGGCGGTCGGCCGGTTCGTTGGCGGCGAGGAACTCCACTCCAGGGACATCCTCCTGGATCATCGGCGGCAATTCGCGCGACGGTGGGAAGGTGGTCAGCGGGGTGCTGGCCGATGGGCGGGGAAAGGAGGCCGACGGCAGGGCCGGCGGCGGTTCCGCGCTGCGCTGGGCCAGACCCAGGCCAACCGCCAGCGCCACCGCGATGCCCATGATCATGCCGGCGCCGACCGCCACCGGGATGAAGGAGCGCTGGTCAGATGAGGCCGGCGTCAGCGGTTCCAGCGCCAGCGATCCGAGGCGGGTCGCCCGGCGTTCCTCGTCCATCACCGTGACGCGGGCGAAGCGCGGCATCTTGCCGCTGCGCACCAGCTCGACGTCGACCAGCAGTTCCTCGGCGCTCTGGTAGCGGTAGGCGCGTTCCTTGTGCATGGCGTGGTGGATGATCGCGGCCACCGCCGGCGACATCGTGCGATTGAGTTCGCGCGGATCCTGCGGGACCTCGGCGATGACCTGATGGCCGATGAGGAAGGGCGAGCTGCCATGGAACGGCGGACGGCCGGTGAGCAGGTGGTAGAAGCTGGTGCCGAGCGAATAGATGTCGGCGCGGTGGTCGATGTCCGGCGCACCCTTCGCCTGCTCCGGCGCCATGTACGAGGGTGTGCCGACGAGGTGGCCGGTGAAGGTCAGCTTCTCGTCATCGATGATGTTGCGGGCCAGGCCGAGGTCGCCGATCTTGGGCGTGCCTTCGGTAGTCAGAAAGATGTTGCTTGGCTTGATGTCGCGGTGCACCAGGCCGGCGCCATGGATGGCGATCAGGCCCTTGGCGCAGCCGGCGATGATGCGCAGGGCCTCGTCCTCGCCGAGCCTGCCGTTGCTCTTGATGCGCGTCGCGAGGTCGCCACCGAGGACGTATTGCAGCGCCATGTAGAGATGGCCGTCGGCTTCGCCGGTATCGTAGATGGTGACGACGTTGGGATGGTCGATGCGCGCCGCGACCTTGGCTTCGCGCAGGAAACGCCCGACGAAGGCCTCCTTGCGTGCCAGTTCACCGCGCACCACCTTGAGCGCGACCATGCGATCGAGCGAGAGCTGGACCGCCTGGTAGACCACTCCCATGCCGCCTTCACCGAGGACGCCGACGATGCGATAGGCGCCGATGCGCTCGGGCGCCTTCTCCGGCTGGGCGATGCGCGAGCGCAGATCATCGAGCGAGACCTGATCCTCGCTGGTGGAGCGGAATCCGATCGCAGTGGGGACGGAGTCGGGTGCGGCAGCAGAACCAGGTACTGGAGTGCTCATCGTTCATCCCGCAGGGGTGCGTGGACCGGGCGGATGCTTGTGCCGACATCCATCGGGGCAACGGGAAAGCGCGCTCGATTCACCGGGCCGTCGAGCGTGCAGGCGCAGTATCCGCTCATCGGCCGATCGCCCGCACGCGCTCCACCTGCGTCGGGTCTTCCGCCGGATCATCGGCGCGGGCATCCTCGTCGGCATCGAGGCTGGTGCGTACCGACTCCGGCGTGAAGCCGTGCTCGACCAGCACCTCGCGCACCCGCCGCTCGCTCAGCCCTTCGCCCAGCACCACCGCCGCGTGATCGCCGCGCACGAAGCGCACGCGCCGGCTCTTCGCCAGGGTCGCCACCGCCAGCAGCAGCCGGAGCTTGTCCTGCTTGCCCAGCGGACGCGTGAAGTCGACGTCGATGCGCATGGCCATGGGCCGCAGGCTATGAACCACCGCTGGTTGACCACATGGCATCGGCGATGGGCAGACGCCGGGAGGGGCCCCTGCAATCTGCAGACCAGGCTGCCGACGCGCTGGCGCACGGGCGCACTGGCGCGGGTCAGCGGTCGTCCGCTCCTGATGGAAGCCGGCGAAGTTGCAGGGGAGCGCAAGCCGACCCCCCAGCACGTCACCCACGCCCCCGCCGCGACTTGCGGCCCAGACTTGCCAGCCCACCTCGCTGTTCCAAGGTGCGCGGTTCCTGGAGTCCGAGATGATCCTGCGCCTGCAGCACCAGCGCCCCGATGGTGAGGTAGACTCGTACTACCTCAAACCCGGTCGCCGCTATCACATCGGACGCGGCTCGGCGTGCGAGGTGCGCATCCTCGACCTCAAGCTCAGCCGCAAGCACTGCGCTCTCGAATGCAACGACCGCGGGTGGCAGGCGGTGGATCTGATGAGCACCAACGGCTGCACCCTCGATGGCGAGCAGATCGTCGGCAGCGTGCCGGTGCGTGCCGGCTCGCTGCTCGAAGCCGGTCAAACCAAACTGACGGTCGCTGGCATCTTCGAGCCCGGGCAGGAAGGCGTCGCCGTCACCAGCGGCTCCACCACCTCCGCGGTCGCGGGCGACGCCGAGGGTGATCACGACCACACCGAGACCACCATCCCCGAATCGGAGTTCCGCCTCGAACAGGAACCCCTGCCGGACGGCCCACAGGATGTCGCATCCAAGAACGAGTCCGATCGCGGCAACGCCTGGGAGCCCGAGCCGAACTCCGACGCCCTGACCAAGACCGACGCGCTCATCCCGCACAAGACCCGCCCCGATGTGCCGATTCCCGGCCTGCGCAAACCGGCCTCCGACCCGCGCCGTCCGACTGCGGTGTTCCGCGCCGAGGACCTGCGCACCGACGACGATGCACAGGACAACCTCGCCACGCGTTCGCATGCGCCGCTGCCGCATCCGGCCCCGCCCGCGCCACACCCGGCCCCGCCCGCGGCAAGCGCACCCCCGCGGCCGGTAGCGCCCAGCCCCGCCCCAGGGACCGATAGCCTGGAACGCACTTTCTACATCACCGTGTTGGGACGCCGGGTCGGCCCGTTGACCCGTGCCGCCGCGCGCGAACTCAAGGCGCGTGAACTGAAGGGCAGCCTGACCACGGCAGACCTCGAGCAGTATCCGCTCGGATAGCCTGGCACGAAGACGCCGGGCCCCGGACCCTCTCCCCCCCTAGCCGCGCGTCATCGCCGCCGCACCATGTCCGCGCCGCAATGACCTCCGCCCAC
This sequence comes from Planctomycetota bacterium, assembly GCA_031425255.1. Lineage (GTDB taxonomy): Bacteria > Planctomycetota > UBA11346 > UBA11346 > UBA11346 > BOG-1363. Next base: position 199 of record JANPIY010000168.1, on the reverse strand, counting down.
CGCGCGCCTCTATCCGTCTGTCTGCCGCTGGTCGGTGCGCTCGCCGCGCTGACGGCAGGCGAGAGCCCGGCGTTGACCCTGCCGGCCGAGCTCAACGTCCGGCTGGAAACTCCGAACCTCGAATTCGACAAGAGCGGGGCCCTCATCGCGCCACGCGGTTTCGTCGCGCACCTCGGCGACCGCCTGCTGATCGGTGACG
>JANPIY010000167.1:0-2924 GCA_031425255.1 Planctomycetota bacterium | reverse complement strand
GTCGACCCGGCCAGGCGCAGCGACCGCATCGAGATCCCGATCACCGCCACCATCAACCCCGCCGCCACCGCCGAGCAGATCGCCAGTGGCCTGCGCGAACTGTTCGACGCGCCGGCCCAGCTCACGGTCGAGGGGCCGCGCTGGATGATCGAGCTGCAGAACGGCAGCGACGGCGAGGCGCCCGACTCGGGTGACTACGCCGGCGAGACCGACGAGACCATCGGCTCGACCGGCCTGGCCGTGCTCGAAGAGATCGAGGACATCAGCATGGTCATCACCCCGGCGGCGGCGGCCGACCCGGTGACCCATGTGGCGGTGGTGATGGAGGTGCAAAAGCACTGCCAGCGCATGCGCTACCGCATGGGCATCGTCGACAGCGAGGACGGCCAATCGCTCAACGAGGTGCGCGCGCTGCGCGACAACTTCAACGACACGCGCCTGGCGCTCTACTACCCATGGGTCGTCATCGCCGATCCCAACCGCAGCCGCAGCGAACTGACCACCCCGCCCTCGGGCTTCGTCGCCGGCATCTACGCGCGCACCGATGTCGAGCGCGGCGTGCACAAGGCGCCCGCCAACGAACCGGTGTTGGGCGCGCTGCGCTTCGCCACTGAGATCAACCGCTTCCAGCAGGAGCTGCTGAACCCGTCGCGGGTCAACGTGCTGCGCTCGTTCTCCGGTCGCGGCCACCTGGTGTGGGGCGCGCGCACGCTCAGCGGCGACAGCGAATGGATGTACGTCAATGTGCGGCGCTACTTCCTCTACCTCGAGCGCTCGATCGAGAAGGCGATGCAGTGGGCGGTGTTCGAGTCCAACGGCGACCTGCTGTGGGCCAACGTGCGCGACACCGTCGACGGCTTCCTCTTCAACGAGTGGAGCAACGGACGCATGCTCGGCAGCGAGGCCAAGCAGGCCTATTTCGTGCGCTGCGACCGCTCGACCATGACCCAGAACGACCTCGATAACGGTCGACTGGTCTGCCAGATCGGCGTCGCGCCGCTGCGCCCCGCCGAATTCGTGATCTTCCGCATCGGCCAGAAGACCGCCGACGCGCGCTGAACCCCTCCATGCCCTGAGCGCACGCAACCAGAGGAACCCCCATGCCCATCTTCCGCGAAACGCCCTATGGCGCCTTCAACTTCCTGGTCGAACTGGGTGACGGTGACGCCACCCAGCCGGTCGCCGGCTTCAGCGAGGTCTCCGGCCTCAACGCCGAGATGACCGTCGCGGAATACCGCGCCGGCAACGACAAGAACAACTACGTGCACAAGGTCGCCGGCCTGACCAAGTCCGGCGACATCACGCTCAAGCGCGGCCTGATGGGCGCGCAGAACCTCTACGACTGGCTCGACCAGATGCGCCGCGGCGAGTTCCCGGCCGCCAAACGCATGGTCACCATCCGCCTGCTCGACGAGGCCCGCAACGGCCAGGTGGTGAGCTGGAAACTGCGCGGCGCCATGCCGCTGAAATGGACCGGCCCATCGCTCAACGCCAAGGGTGGCACCGACGTGGCGATGGAGGAGTTCGTGCTCTCGGTCGAGATGGTCGAGCAGGAATAGACGGGCCCGCATGATCACCCTGCTCGACGGTCGCATCGAACTGGAGCCGGCGCCGCTGCGTGGCGACGCCGACGACCCGGTCGAGGTCGCCTTCGTCGGCCACCTGCCGGCGGGGGTGGTGGTGCGCCCCGAACGGCTGTCGCGCACGGCGCTGGAGCGGCTCGACCTGCTCGGCTTCGCGCACGTCACGCGCATCCTGCGGGGCGAGGCGGTGGCCGATGCCGCGGCGGTGACGCGCGACGCCGCCGTCGTGCGACGGACCACCCGGCTGGAGCAGCTGCCGCTGCTGATCGACACCATCCGCAGTTTCTACGATCTCTTTCCCGACGCCGAGAGCGTGCCGCTGGCGAGCATGGCCAGCGCCGCGTTCGGCCAGCCGCTCGCCGGCATCACCGCCTGGCTGCCGCGCGCACTCGAGGATTTCTTCCTCGCCGGCGGGCGCCGCGCCTGGGTCGTGCTGGTCGATGAGCACGAGGACCCGGAGGCGCTGCTGCCGCCGCTCGGCGGCAATCCGCTGATCGCGCCGATGCGCGAGCTGCGGGGCCTGACGCTGGCGGCGGCGCTGCCGGCGATCGGTCTGCTCGCCGCCCCCGATCTCGAGCGCCAGAGCATCCCCACCGGCCTATCCGACGTCGCGCGCGTGCGCTTGCCCAATCCACCGCCGCGCTTCCTGCCATGTCACGGCGGGGACGACGGCGAGGCGCCCGTCGAACGTGGTGGCGGCGTGACCGCGAAGCCGTTGGCGGCACCGCGCTGGTCGTTGCAGCTGGCGCGCATCGCCGGCTTCCTGCAGCGCCACCGCCCCGACGTGCAGTTCCTCACCAGCGTGCCGCTGAGCTGGGACGCGAGCTCGGCGACGCCCGGCCTCGACCCGTTGGCGCTGGCGTGGTTCGCCGACGCCACGCGGGAGGATCGCCTCGGCGTGGCGTGCGCGCGGATCCAGGTGGTGGGGCCATGCCTGCGCTCGCCGCGCTACCGTCTCGGCTCGCCCAGCGGGCTGCTCGCCGGCGTGATCTCGGCCCATGCGCGCCGCCACGGTGCCTGGCGCTCGGTCGCCGGCCGCGCCCTGCCCGGCGATGCGCTGCCGTACCCCGCCCTGTCCAGCGCGCGCCTGCTGCCGCTGCGTGCCGGCGGCATCGGGGTGCTCACGGCGCGCGCCCAGGCGATGATGCTCGACGATGAACGGGTGCTCGCCCCGTCGTACGCCGACAGCGGCGAGATCGTGCGCTTCATCGGCTGGCTGCACCGGCGGCTCGAACGCCTGGGCGAGCGCCTGGTCTTCCTGGTCGATCCCGCGGACCCGCGCCCGCTGCTGGCGCTGGAGGCGCTCGGCAACGACCTGCATGCGCGCGGCGCGCTGCGCGG
>JANPIY010000166.1:0-2353 GCA_031425255.1 Planctomycetota bacterium | reverse complement strand
GGGTGCTGGGGCAATGGTGTTACACTAATGACCACCAACCGGCCGCAGAGCCGCGGTGGCGCAGTGGACCGCCAAAGCTGGTCTTTCCGTCCCTGCGCCACCGCGTCTCTGCGGCCAAATATCTTGCCTTCACAGCATTGGGTACGGGGTGCGGTCTGCGGTACGGGCGTTGAACAATCTCAGTCATGATCAGTGATCACAATGTCGCGAACATACCCCGCACGACGCCCACTTCTTCGCCGCTCAGTGCCGCGCCAAGCCGATCAGGATCCACACCAGCAGTAGGCCATTCAGCCCGAGGCCGATGCCGGCGACCACTTTTTGCGAGTTCGCCTTCACCACGCCGATGATGCCCAGCACCGCACCGGTGATCGGCCACAGAAAGGAGAGGACGCCCAGGAAGCCGGAGGCGATCATGCGCTTGGCGTCGGAATTCTGCGCGCCGACCATAAGCGAATTGAAGGCCATCAGGAGGAATACCCAGAACAGGACGAAGGCTGCCAGCGAGAGGATGCCGAGCAGGGGACTGCGCCCACGTGGCTGGCGTGGGGCGAGGCCGCGTGACGGCATGCGCGCCTGCGTACGGGCGGCGCCGCGCGCCGGGGCGGTCACCCGGCCGGTGGAGGGACGCCGGGTCGAACCTGGGCGCTCGCGCCGAGTGGTGGTGGTACGCATAGGTCCGCCACCCTAGAGACCCCGCGCAGGGCGCAAGATGTCGACACGCTCGGACGTAGCAGGCGCGACCTCGGATCCGTGAAGCCCCGCAGCCGTCCTGTCCGTCAGTCGTCCTGATCGCGATTGAGGATCTGCTGCGTCATCTGGGTCAGGTCGCGCTGCAGATCGGGATCGCCGGCGACGCGCTGCTCCGCCTGACGGATGCTGTAGAGCACGGTCGAGTGATCGCGGCCGCCGATCATGCCGCCGAGCGCGTCGAGGCTGTGATCGGTCAGGCGGCGACCCAGCAGCAGGGCGAGCTGGCGGGCCTGCGCCACTTCGCGGTGACGGCGTTTGCTCGACAGGTCCCCTGGGCGCAGCCCATAGCGGTCGGCGACCACCTGGACGATGCGGTCGAAGCTGGCGTAGTCGGCGCCCACCCCAGGACGTTCGCCTTCGCGGAGGCGCTGCGCGAGTCTGACCACCTGGTGCATGTCGGGGGCGAAGGTGTCGACCAGGCGCACCAGTTCATCGGTGGGGATGTCGTTGGCGGCCTGGTCGCAGAGTTGGCGTAGCAGCGCGAGACGGGTCTCGGCGTGCGGCGGTTCGATCGCCACCGACAGGCCCCAGGCCAGGCGCGTCACCAAGCGATCCTCGAAACCCGGCAGTTTGCGCGGCGCGGACGAGCCGGTGATCACCAGCTGCTGGCCGCGTTCGAGCGCACTGTTGATGAGGTGGAAGAGCTCCTCCTGAGCCAGCACGCGGTTGGCGAGGGCGTCGACGCCGTCGATGATGATCAGCGCCGCCTTCTCCAGCCGCTGTCGCAGCGCCGAGCTGCCGCGTTCGGCCAGGCGCTGGGCTTCGCGCGCGACGAAGTCGGGCCCGGTGAAGGCGATCACCGCGTGTTCGTCGAGCATGCCGCGGTATTCGGCTGCGATGGCGGCGAGCAGATGGCTTTTGCCGCAGCCGGCCGGGCCATGCAGATAGAGCGGATTGTGTTCGAGGCCCGGCGCCTCGACCGCGCGGTGGCACGCGGTCAGGGCCAGCTGGTTGCCCGGGTCCTGCAGGAAACTGGTGAAGCGCTGTTCGCTGGCGATCGAGCGGTTGGCGACGTCCTGCCGACAGACCACATGCAGGCTCAGCCCCTTCGGTTTGAGCAGTCCACGCAGGCGCTCGGCCGCGAGTTCGTGGAAGACATCCCGCCAGATGGGATTGGGCACCACCACCACCAGCCGACCGGCGTTGGCGCGCAGGCGCAGCGGTGGCAGCAGCACCTCGGCCAGCTCCCTGGGCAGGGCCAGGGTGAGCGCCTTGAGGTACTGGGCCGCGACCACATCGCTCTCTGTTGTGGGCATGGCGGTGGGCATGGCGGCTCCCTCCGCCGCTTCAGTTACTGAAGGTGATCTGGACCGGCTGGGGCTTACCCCCGGGACGGGCGACCTGCACCGTCACCGAGTCCTGATCAGTGCGCGCGCGCACAGCGGCGACGCGGGCTGCCTGCTCGGGGTCGATGCCAGTAGGCACCGTCACGTCGAGGGTCAGGCCCTTGCCGGTCGCGGTCTTCACCTCGGTCGGCTGATCGCTGATGGTCAGGATGTAATGGTACTGCTGGCGGCTGCTGTCGATCGGCTTGGGCACCTGCTTGATCGCGACGATCGGCGGGTAGCGCTTGATCAAGCCGCGTTCGAAGGTGTGCAGC
>JANPIY010000165.1:0-11032 GCA_031425255.1 Planctomycetota bacterium | reverse complement strand
CCTGGCTGCTGGCGTGCCGGTGGTGTCCAGCGACGTCGGCGGCGCGGCGGAGGTGGCGGCGTTCCATCCGCACCTGCACCTGGTCGCCGCCGACGCCGACCACAGCGCCTGGGTGCAGGTGCTGACGTCGGTCCTGCGCGCGCTCCCCGCACGTGCCGCCATGCTGCATCCCGCCTTCACCACCACGGCGATGGCGCGTGGCTACGCGCGGCTGTACGCAGCCGCCAGCTCTCTGGTGCAGCCGACACCGCCACCAGCGGGCTTCTGGCTGGTGATCAACAACCTCAGCACCGGCGGCGCCCAGAGCAGCGCGCGCCGCCTGGTCACCCATCTGCACGCGGCCGGCATCCAGGTGCGGGTGGCCTTGCTGCAAGAGGAGATCGGACGGCCGAGTGCTGGCCGCAGCGCGCTGCTGGCCGCCGGTATTCCCGTGCTGGTGGTGCCGCCGCCTCCTGGGCTCGATCCCGAGGAATCCACCGCGCGTCTGGCGGCGGCGATCCGCGCCGACCCACCACGCGCGGTGCTGCTGTGGAATGTGATGCCGACGCACAAGCTGCTGTTGGCTGAGCGGCTGCTCGGGGTCGCGCTGTGGGATGTCAGTCCCGGGGAGATGAACTTCTCCTCGCTCGCGCGCGTCTTCGCCACCCCGCCGCCGGGCTTGGCGTTGCGCGGTGGTCGCGACTACGGCGCGCGGTTGGCCGGAGCGATCGTCAAATACGCCGACGAGGCCCCGCGTGCGGCCGCGACCTTCGCGGTCGGCGTCGCGGTGATTCCCAACGGCGTCCCGCTGCCGGCGATGGTGGCACGACCAGCGGCGCGGCCGGTGGTGCGACCGCGCCTGGTCTTCGGCACCGCTGCACGCTTGGCGCCGGACAAGCGGCTGGAGGACCTAGTCGCGGCGCTGCGGCTGGCCGCGCCGCGATTGCCTCCGTGGGAGCTGCGCGTGGCGGGCGGCACCGATGGCGATGCCGCCTATGCGGAGCGATTGCGCGCGGATTGCGCGGACCTGCCGGTGTCATTCGTCGGCGTCGCGGATGAACTCGGCACCTTCCTGGCCGAGCTCGATGTCTTCGTGCTGGTCGCCGAACCGGCCGGGTGCCCGAATGCCAGCCTGGAGGCGATGGCGCACGGACTGCCGCTGGTGGCGACCGCGGTCGGCGGCATGCGCGAACAATGCGAGCACGGGGTCAGCGGTCTGCTGGTGCCGCCGCGCAATCCCGCGGCGCTCGCCGACGCCCTGGTCCTGGTGGCGGGCGATGCCGGGCTGCGCGCGCGTTGGGGTGCCGTCGGCCGTCAGCGCGTGCACGATCATTTCACCGTGGTGCGTATGGCGCAGGACTACCTGCGCGTCTGTCTCGCAGCGGAACCCACGGCTTCGCCCCCGGTTCCAGCCCTCACACCACCTTGACCTTGCGCTGGGTCACCGCCGGGACGCGTTCATCGGGGATGAGGATGCCGTGGAAATTCAGCGGATCGGCGCCGCTGATCTCGATCGGCTGATCGTCCGCGGGCGGATGGCGCAGAAACTCCGCCGCCTCAGGGAGGGCGAACTGTTCCCCAGGGAAGCCGGCGACGAACCGCCCGCCGCGGACCTCGCCGGCGAGTTCGAGGCGGCGCAACGCGCGCAGCAGGTCGCGCCAGGGGATCGGTTGGCGTTCGCGTTCGATGGTCAAGCGGAAGACCACGCCGGTGCGACGGAGCAGCTGACGGACGACGAAGGTCGCCTGGTCCTCGTTCGCCAGTGCGCCCAGGGGCAGCGCCTGGCCGACCTGGCGCAGGCGGCTCCAGCGTCCGCCTGGGGTCATCGCGCGGCCACGCCGTTCCGAGGACAGCAGCAGCCAGCGCATCGCGCCGTAGGTGTCGCAGGTGATCAAGCCGTGGGCGATGAGTTCGCTCTGCGCCATCTCGGTGTGCTCGGGCAGCAGGCCGCTGACGCGCACCAGTTCGTGCTGGAACAGCGCACCGCGTGCGTCGAGGGCGGCGAGCACGGCGCGGGCGTTGCCGCTGAGCTGCTCGGTCTCGACCGGCGGAGCGAGCGCCAGCCACTGGTCGAGGTCGGCGCGCGGCAGCAGGCAGAGCGGCGCCTGCGCCAGCGACGGCCTGGTGCTGACCGGCACACTCCACAGCCGGCCCCAGGCGACTTCTCCTGACAAGCACAGCTGATCCAGCCACTCGGCGCGGAAACCGCGCACCCGCAGCGGCAGCACCTTGCCGGTCCAGGCCGGCCCAGGCAGAGCGAAGCCGGCGAGGCGGGTGATCGCCGCCATCACCCCGCGCGGGCCGTCGAGCTGGGTGTCGGGATGCGCACCCTGCCAGCGGGTGAGGAAGCGCAGGAACTGCTCGGCCGACACCGGCTGCCAGGCGCGCCGCTGACGGTCGAGCATCAGGCGGTGGATGCGCGCCAGCAGCCGGCGGTTGCACCACATCGCCTGGCCGTCGAGGCGGGTGCGCAGGGCTTCGCCGCGGGTCTCGAGCTCCATCAGCGCGGGATCGCCGCTGGCGAGCGGCCCGAGCGCTTCCAAGCGGCCCCGCCACAGGGCGAGACCATCCGTGCGGTCGGTCTCGGTGGCGAACCACCGCCCGCCCTCGTGCACCGTGCGTCCGCCAACCGCCAGGTCGGTGAGCCACGGCGCCCACGGCGCCGCCTCCTCGTCGGTGACGAAGCCCATCCAGCGCAACGCCTCGTGGACGTCCTCGGCACTGTGCGGATGCGGCCACGACTGGTCGCGGACCTCGGCCACCGCCGCCGGATCGAGATCGGTAGCGGCGGCCGGTGGCCGGCCATCGCCCAGCGCCGAGCCTGGGGCGACCGCGCGCGTGCGCCGCTCTTCGAAGGGGGTGTCATCGAGGAACGCGTAGGGCGCGGCCGAGATGATGCTGCGGGCGAAGGGGCTCGGTTCGGTGGTCTCGACCGCGCGCGTGGCGATGCGACCGCTGCGGATGTCGCCAAGCACCTGCACCAGGCCGTCGATGTCCATCAGCTCGGTCAGGCAGTCGGTGATGGTCTGCTGCACCAGCGGGTGGTCGGGGATCGGCAGCGGCCCGCTGGGCAGGTTCTCCGGGCAGCTCAGCACCTGCGGAAAGGCGGCGGCGAGCGCATCGTTGGAGCGGATGCGGGTGAGGAAGGCCGGCACCTTCTTGCCGCCGTTGAAGCGCTCGACCAGCAGGGCGCGCTGGGCGTTCCAGCGCCAGCGGGTCTCGAACTGACCGCCGGTGATGCAGGCCTGCACCAGCACGTCGCGCACACTCGCGGGCGAGAGGTAGGTGAAGACCTCGCCGAGCGCGAAACTGGTGGTGGGTGCCAGCGAGAACAGGATCGCCTCTTCGGTCGCCGACGCCTCGAGCTCGAAACCGAAGCCACCGCAGAACCGCTTACGCAGCGCCAAGCCCCAGGCGCGGTTGATGCGCGAGCCGAAGGGGGCGTGGATGACCATCTGCATGCCGCCGCTGTCGTCAAAGAAGCGTTCGGCGATGACCATGGTCGACGACGGCGCCGCACCGAGCGCGGCCTTGCCGGCGCTGATGTAGGCATGCAACTGCGCGGCACCGCCAGCGTCGAGCCCGCTGGCGGTACCCCAGCCGGGCCCGTCGCATTCCTCGCGCACCAGCCCGACCGCGGCCGAGAGTTCACGTGAACGCCCGGGAGCTTCGCCCAGCCAGAACGGGATGTTGGGCGGCGCGCCGGCGGCGTTGACTACCCGCACCACGCCGGCGCGGCCTTCGACGCGCAGGATGCGCCAGCTGGTGTTGCCGAGCTGGAAGATGTCACCTGGGCTGGATTCGAGCGAGAAGTCCTCATCGAGCGTGCCGATCAGGGTGTCTCCAGGTTCCTCGCGCACCTGGAGGTTCGCGTTGTCCGGGATCGCGCCACCGGAGGTCACCGCCACCAGCGGTGCGCGTTTGGCGGCGCGCAGCCGGCGGTTCACGCCATCGTGATGCAGCAGGGCGCGGCGCCCGTTGGTGTGCATCGCCACCACCGCGTCGAAGTCGGCGCGCGTCAGTTCGCGATACGGCCAGGCGCGGCGCAGGCAGGCGTAGAGCGCGTCCTCCTCCCACACCTCGTTGACGCAGGCGGCGACGATCTGCTGCGCCAGCAGGTCGAGCGGCTGGAGCGGCTGGGGGATGCGATCGAGCTCCTTGGCGCGGACCGCGCGGATCAGCGCGGTCGACTCCACCAGGTCATCGAGGGTAAGCGGGAAGATGCGGCCCTTGGGCGTGCGGTGGATGCCGTGGCCGGCGCGGCCGACGCGTTGCAGGAAGGCGGCGATGGTGCGCGGCGAGCCCACTTGCAGGACCAGGTCGACATCGCCGATGTCGATGCCGAGTTCGAGCGAGGCGGTCGCCACCAGCACTTTCAGCCGACCCTCCTTGAGCCGCTGCTCAGCGTCGAAGCGGCGCTCCTTGCTCAGCGAGCCGTGGTGGCAGGCGACGTGCTCGAGTCCCATGCGTTCGCTCAGGCGCAGCGCCAGGCGTTCGGAGAGTTTGCGCGTGTTGACGAAGACCAGGGTGGTGCGGTGTTCGCCGACCAGGGTGACCATGCGCTCGTAGTGTTCGCTCCACAGCTGGTGCGAGCCGATCGCCTCCAGCGGTGACTGCGGTACCTCGATGCCGAGGTCGAGGTGTCGCAGATGGCCGGCGTCGACCACGCTGCAGCGGCGGTCGACCCCGACCAGGAAATCGGCGATCGCGCTCAGCGGCTTCTGGGTCGCCGACAGTCCGATGCGCTGCAGTGGTCCGGCCAGCGCCTCCAGGCGTTCGAGCGACAAGGCCAGGTGCGCGCCGCGTTTGTTGCCGGCCAGGGCATGGATCTCGTCGACGATGACCGTGCCCACCGTGCGCAGCATGCTGCGCCCGCCGGCGCTGCTGAGCAGGATGAACAATGACTCCGGCGTGGTCACCAGGATGTGCGGCGGCTTGCGCACCATCTTCGCCCGTTCCGCCGCGGTGGTATCGCCCGTGCGCACGCTCACGCGGATGCGCGGGACGAAGGCATCGGCCGCCGCGATGCCGGCGAGCGGGACCTCGAGGTTCTTCTGGATGTCGTTGCTCAGCGCTTTCAGCGGCGAGATATAGAGCACCTGCGTCCCGTCAGCGAGATACGGGCCCTGCTTGACCAGCGCATCGATAGCGCAGAGGAAGGCCGCGAGGGTCTTGCCGGTGCCGGTGGGAGCCGCGATCAGGACGTTGGCGCCCGAACGGATCGCCGGCCACCCCTGCACCTGCGCTGGCGTCGGCTGGCCCAACGTCTCCTGGAACCAACTGCGGACCGCGGGATGGAAGTCGTTCAGCGGCATACGCGTCGAGGCTGACCCAGCGCGGCTGGTGCGGGAGAGCGGGGGATGACGCGGAGCAGTTCACCAAAGACCAGCAGCCGGCGCATGCGGTCGATGCTGTGGCGCGTGCGTTGCCCGCAAGCGCCCGCTGGCGTCAGCCGTACACGGGCGAAGAGCGGGCGCCGTGCACTATCGTCCGACATCGCGGGGCGGGATGGGCGGTTCGGTGGCATGGGCTGAGGTCCAATGCTCTGAGGAAAAGATATTTGGCCGCAGAGACGCAGAGACGCAGAAGTGAAAAAGATCCTGCTTAGCCTTTCCTCTGCGTCTCTGCGTCTCTGCGGCAGATTCTTCTTCGTTAGCTCAACAGCAGTGGCATTGAGTCGTCGCGGAGGTGTGAGGGATGGCATGCGCGCTCAGCTATCGAACAACGACAACTGTTTCCCATGCGGCGAGCGGAAGGCCGCCGCCGACAACGGCGGATGGTCGTCCGGGATGCCGGCGCGGCGGCGGCCCAGTTCGAACATCTGCGCGATCTGCTCGGCGAAGATCCCTTCGCCGGTCATGCGGGTGCCGAAACGCGGGTCATTGAGCCGGCCGCCGCGCATCGATTCGATGCGGTGCAGGATCTTGTTCTTGGCATTGGGGGCGACGCGGTCGAGCCAAGCGCTGAAGAGGTCGGCGACGCCGTGGGGCAGGCGCACGATGGTAAACCCGGCGTGGGTCGCGCCGGCCTCGGCCGCTGCTGCGAGGATGGCCGGGACCTCGGTGTCGGTCAGTCCTGGGATGATCGGCGCGACGTTGACGCCCACCGGAATGCCGGCGGCGGCGAGTTCACGGATCGCAGCCAGACGCGCGGCCGGGGTCGAGGCGCGGGGTTCAAGATCGCGCGCGAGCTCCGGCCGCAGCGAGGTGACCGAGATGGTGACGCACACCGCGCGGTGTTCGTGCAGGCGGCGGAAGAGATCGATGTCGCGGGTGATGAGGCGGTTCTTGGTGATGAAGGACACCGGGTTGCGGAACTCGGCGAGGACCTCGACGCAGGCTCGGGTCAGGCGCAGGCGGCGTTCGATCGGCTGGTAGCAGTCGGTCACCCCGCTCACGGCGATGGTCCTAGGCACCCACGACGGCGCCGACAGTTCCCGGCGCAGCAGCTCCGGAGCGTTGCGCTTGGCGAGCAGCCTGGTTTCGAAGTCGAGTCCGGCGGAGAAGCCGAGGTACTCGTGGAAGGGCCGCGCGTAGCAGTAGATGCAGCCGTGTTCGCAGCCGCGGTAGGGATTGAGGCTGGCAGTGAACATGATGTCGGGGCTCTCGGGCGTGCTGATCACCGAGCGGCTGTCATCCTCGAACACCACGGTCTCCGGCGAGGGATCCTCGCTCGGATCCCAATCGGGTCCCGGTACCAGATCGCGCGACTCGAAGCGGTTGCGCGGATTGCTGGAGACCCCCCGGCCGTGGTGGTGGTGCGCAGGCTGAAGGGGGTCGCACGATTCCATGACGGGACCATGGTCGACTTCCGAATGGGGCAATAAAAACCCATGTGGCTTGCCACGCTCGGGACATCAGTCAGAGCGGCTCCGGAATTCCTGTAATGCCCTCGCCCTGGGCGTGAATACCACCTCCGCATGCCGACCGACCCCGCCAACACCAGTCCCGCACAGCTCGACCGTCTGGCGGTCCAGGCCCAGGGCGGCGATCACGAGGCCTTTGTGGCGGTGGTCCAGGCGACCGAGCACGACCTGCGCGTGCTGGTGTCGTGTTACGCCACCAGCCTGGCGATGGTCGACGAGGTGACCCAGGGCACCTACGTCACCGCCTTCGAGCGGCTGTCGACCTACGAGGCGCGTGGCACCCTCAAGGCCTGGCTCGGCGGCATCGCGCGCAATCTGGTGCGTCGTGAACTCGATGGTCGGCGTCGCCAGCAGGCGCTCGATGGCGAGGTGCTCGATCAGGTGCTCGCGCAGGCGGCCCATGCGCGCCTGGATCACGACGACGAGCAGGTGCCGGAGCGCGACGTCGCCGTGCTGCGCCGGTGCCTGGAGCAACTCGGGCCGGAGGCGCGGCGCCTGGTCGACGAGCGTTACGTCGAGGACCGCCCGGTGCACGACATCGCCCGCCTGCTCGAGCGCTCGGCCAACTGGGTCGCCGTCAGTCTGTTCCGTATCCGCAAGACCCTGCATCTCTGCCTGCGCCAGGGTGGCGTCTCCGCCAAGGATCCGGCATGAGCGATGACGACGTGACGGCGCTCGCGGCGGCCTATGTCGAGGGCGAGCTCGATCCGATCAGTCGTTCGCACCTGGCGGAACTGGTGCAGCGCGATCCGCACCAGGCCGCCCAGCTCGGTGAGCAGCTGCGCACCCACCTGCTGCTGCACGCGCTGCTCAGGCGCGATGCCGGCAAGGAGGCGGTGCGCCGCGCCCGCCTGATCCCTGGGAGCTTCACCACCGCGCGGGTCCAGCGCGTGGTCGACTCCGCGCGTTCGCTCAGACCTCCGCGGCCTCGGGCGGGGTCCCGTCGAGTCCGCTGGTGGCTCGCGGCCGGCGCGCTCGCCTCTGCCCTGGCGGCGCTCCTGGTGGTGCTGGCCTTGCCGTTGGCGGCGCCGCTGCCGCTGGTCTCTGCCGATGCCGGCGTGCGCATCGTGCGCGCGGCGGGCGAAGCGCCGCTGAACGGCCCGCTGCGGGCCAACGACACGGTGATCACCGGGGCCAATCAGCGGGCTGAGCTGACCTACGCCAGCGAGGGCACGCGCATCGCCCTGGAGCCGAGTACGCAGGTGCAGGCCCTGGCCGGTGGCGGCAAACGTTTCCGCCTCGACCATGGCACGGTCGCGGTACGTGCCGCTCCCCAGCCATCGGGCGCGCCGCTGGTGCTGCACACCGCGCAGGCGCAGGCGCAGGTCTTAGGCACCGCTTTCACTCTCAGCAGCGACGCCTTCCTGACCTGGCTGACGGTCGAACACGGCAGCGTGCGGCTGAGCCAGCCCGAGGGCCAGGAGCTGCTGGTGGGGAGCGGTCAGCGCGCGTTGGCGGCGGGCGGCCTGACGCTGATCCCACGTGACCGCGGGTGCGGGCTGCTGGGCACCTATTTCCGCACCAACCACCTGAGCGAGCCGGCGCTGGTGCGTCTGGATCCGGTGATCGATTTCGACTGGATGTGCGAGGAGCCGGCCGCTGGCATCGCCCATCCCTTCTCGGTCCGCTGGTCCGGTTTCATCGAGGCGCGCTTCGCCGAGACCTACCGCTTCTACCTGCCGTCGGATGACGGCGTGCGGCTGTGGATCGATGATCGTCTGGTGTTCGACAACTGGGGCATCCAGAGCTTCATCGACAACGAGCGGCGGTACGGCGTCTTCACCTTCGCCGACGACCGCCTGCGCGTGCCGCTGCGGCTGGAATACTTCGAGCAGTTCAGCCTTGCCGCCGTGCGCCTGTCGTGGGCCAGCCCGAATCAGGCCCGCGAAGTGGTGCCGGCCTCGGCGCTCTATCCGGTGAAGCCGTGATGGGGACAGCCGTGGAGTGGACAGCCGTGTGGCGTGCGGCATTTCCGGTCAACGGCGGCGTTCTCGGGCTGCGGCTTCCGGGATGGACTCGGCGCCCCGCGAACCATCCTCTGCCGGCCTTCGCCATGAATTCCCACCGGCACTCATCTGCAGACTCGACACTCCGCACATATCCCTTCGCACTCGGTTATCCGCTCCGCACCGCCTTGGAATCCCCATGAACACGCTCATCCGCACCCTCGCCGTCATCCCCCTCGCCGCTGCGCTGAGTTACGGAGTTGAAGCCGGCAACGACGCCAAGGCGCCGAGCGGCCCCGACAAGAACGAGGCGGACTTCCTCAAGAACCTCAAGGTCCCCGAGGGCATGCAGCCATCGGTGTGGGCCAATGGCCAGCAGATCCTCAACGCCATCGCCTTCGACATCGATGAGAAGGGCAGGATCTTCACCTCGGAGACCTTCCGCTGGCGCATGGGTGGCGTCATCGACGTGCGTGGCTTCATGTTCCTTTACAAGGACGACCTCCAGATCAAGACCGTCGCCGACCGCGCGGTCATGATCGAGAAATGGAAGGACAAGTTCCCCAAGGACTTCTTCACCAAGGAGAGCGAGCGCATCCGCGTGCTGGAGGACACCGACAACGACGGCAAGGCCGACAAGATCTCGCTCTTCGCCGAGGGTTTCCGCGAGACCGTCGACGGCCCGGCCGCCGGCATCCTGGTGCAGAACAACCGCGTCTACCTCACCAATATCCCGAAGATCTGGGGCTTCGACTTCACCGATGGCGAGCTCAAAGCGCAGACGCGCGAGGTGCTGTCCGACGGCTGGGGCCCACGCTTCAGCATCAGCGGCCATGACCTGCACGGTCTCGCCATGGGACCGGATGGACGCATCTACGTCTCGCTCGGCGATCGTGGCTACAACGTCACCAGCAAGGAGGGCAAGACCTTCACCAACACCCTCAGCGGGGGAGTGTTCCGCTTCGATCCCGACGGCACGAACCTCGAACAGTACTACCTCGACCTGCGTAATCCGCAGGAGCTCGCCTTCAACGCCTACGGCGACCTCTTCACCGTCGACAACAATGCGGACATCGGCGATGCCGCGCGGGTGGTCTACATCCTCGAAGGTGGCAACAGCGCCTGGAACCATGGTTGGCAGCTCCTCGGCAACGACGGCTTTGCCAAGGCCGCCGGACTCGCTGGCCGTCAGCCGAATCCCTGGCTCGAAGAAGGCCTGTGGAAGGCGCCGTTCCCCGAGCAGCCCGCGTGGGTGCTGCCGGCGGTCGGCCACATCACCAGCGGTCCGAGCGGTCTGGCCTTCTACCCCGGCATCGGCTTCGGCGACAAGCTGAAGGACAGCTTCCTGGTGTGCGATTACCGCGCCGGCACCGACAGCGGCGTGTGGTCGTTCAAGCTCAATTAGAAGGGCGCCGGTTTCGAACTGCCCGATGCGCAGAAGGAGAAGTTCTGCTGGGGTCTGCCGCCGACCGACGTGGTGTTCGGGTATGACGGGCGCGCCTACATCGCCGACTACATCGGCGGCTGGGAGCTCAACAATCACGGCCGCGTGGTCACGGTCAGCGATCCGGCGACCCGCGACAGCGCCGACGTGAAGGGTCTCAAGGCGCTGATGGCGGAAGGCTTCGCCAAGCGCAGCCCAGGCGACCTCGGCAAGCTGCTCGGTCACGCCGATATGCGCGCGCGCCAGCACGCCCAGTTCGAGCTGGTCAAACGCGGCAAGGATGGCCAGGTTGTTTTGAGCGACGCCGCCAGCAAGGGCACCTCGACCTTCGCCCGCCTGCATGGCATGTGGGGCCTGTGGCAGCTCGCGCGCAAGGACGCCGCCGTGGCGAAGCCGATCACCGCGCTGCTGACCGATGGCGATACGCGCGTGCGGGAACAGGCGGCCAAGATCCTCGGCGACCTGCGCGACACTGCCGCCGCCCCGCTGTTGGTGAAGCTGCTCAGTGATCCCAGCGCGCGCGTGCAGTCCTTCGCCGCCATCGCCCTCGGACGCATCAAGCATCCCGCGGCGATGCCGGAGCTGCTGCGCCTGCTCAAGGATGCCAACAACCAGGACGCCTACCTGCGCCATGCGGCGGTGATGGGCCTGCTGGGATGCAGCGACGCCAAGACGCTCGCCGCCTTGAGCCAGGACGCCTCGCCGGGCGTGCGGATGGGTGCCGTGCTGGCGCTGCGCCGACTCAAGGACCCCGGTCTCAGCGGCTTCCTCGACGACGCCTCGCCGGTGGTCCGCGCC
>JANPIY010000164.1:0-6817 GCA_031425255.1 Planctomycetota bacterium | reverse complement strand
CCTGGCCGGTGCGGCGATGGCTTTCCCCCCGGTGAAACCGACAAACCCCACCCGCCCATGACGACCCGTACCGCCGCCCACATCAGCCTCGGCTGCACCAAGAACCTCGCCGACAGCGAGGATCTGGTGACCGCGCTGCGCTCGGTCGACTTCACCCTCACCAAGGAACTCGGCGAAGCCGACCTGGTGCTGATCAACACCTGCGGCTTCATCGAAGGGGCCAAGCAGGAGTCGATCGGGCCCATCCTCGCCGCCGCCGAGGGTCGCAAGGAAGGCGCCAAGCTGTTCGTCGCCGGCTGCCTGACCGAACGCTACCTCAGCGAACTCCAGGCCGACATCCCCGAGGTCGATCAGTGGGTGACCTTCAAGGACTACGACCGTTTTCCGGCTGTGGTGAAGCAGCACTTCATCGACATCCCCGACCATCGCCTGCGCCACGACCAGCGCAGCCAGCTGACGCCGCCGCACTTCGCCTTCCTCAAGATCGCCGAGGGCTGCGACAACACCTGCAACTTCTGCGCCATCCCGTTGTTTCGCGGCAAGCACAAATCGCGGCCGGAGGCCGACCTGATCCAGCAGGCCACGGTGCTGGGCCAGCGCGGGGTGAAAGAGATCAACATGATCTCGCAGCACCTCGACTACTACGGCCAAGATCTCTACGGTGAGAAGCGCCTGCCGCAGCTGGTGCGGGCCATCGCCAAGGCCGCGCCCGACTCGTGGATCCGCCTGCACTACTGCTACCCGAACGACTTCACCGAGGAGCTGATCGCGGCCATGGCCGAGACTCCCAACGTGGTGAAGTACGTCGACATGCCGATCCAGCACGGCGCCAACCGTACGCTGGCGGCGATGGGCCGGCGCACCACCCGCGAACAGATCACCGACCGCCTGGAGCGCATCCGGGCGGCGATGCCGCAGGTGGTGATGCGCACCACCTTCATCGTCGGCTTCCCTGGCGAGCGCGACGCCGACTTCGCAGAATTGATGGACTTCGCCAAGGAGCAGAAGTTCGACTCAGTCGGCTGCTTCACCTACTCGGACGAGGACGGCACCACCGCCGAGAAGATGAAGAACAAGGTCGCGCCCGAGGTCATCCAGGAACGTCACCACGCCTTCATGAGCCAGCAGAAGAAACTGCACCGCGCCAAGCTGAAGCGCTGGGTCGGTCAGGAGCTGCGCGTGGTGGTCGACAGCCAACGCGACTTCGGCGAGTTCGCCACCCGCCACTACGGTCAGGCCAGCGAGGTCGACGGCGCCACGCTGGTCAGTGGCGAAGGCCTGGCGGTCGGCGAGTGGGCGACCGTGCGCGTCACCGGGGCGAAGGGGTACGATCTGATCGCGGAGGTGGTGTGAAGGCGGCGGCGCGTGGCGGCGTGCGGCGTTTCTTGGGAGCTGGTCTCATCGTGCTCTCGCTGACGGGGTGTGGCGACCAGCGCGAGCATGCCAAGGCACCACCGGTGCAGGAACTACCACCGGTCGCGGCGGACTCCGCACCCAACCCTCCGCGCTCCGCACCTTCCCTCGCCTGGGTGACCGACCTGCTGAACTTCCACCAGCAGGCAGCGACCATCACCGCCGATCTGCTGATCCGCGCCAAGGCGCCGAACGGCGAGGCCATCCTCTTCCAACTCAGCCTGTGGTCGCCAGCCGACGGACGCGTGCGGCTAAAGTGCTCCAAACTCGATGTCGATTTCGTCGATGCGCTGGTGCAGGCGAACGGTGACTTCGTACTCGAACTGGTGCGCTCACACGAGGTCGTGCGCGGCAATTTGCGCGACGTGCACGTGTTCGACAAGGATGGGAAAATCTCCGGCCCCCCCTTCCTCGCCTACCTCTCGCTGCTGGTGCAGGAGGCCAAGTCCGGGCCGGTGCCCGCGCAGGGCGTGACCAAGGTCGCAGAAGGCCGGATCGAGGCGAAGGATGCCGCCACCGGCCTCGCGGTAGTGACCGAGGTCAAAGCCGACGACACCGTCGTCAGCAAACGCTTCTTCGATGCACCGGGCAAGGAGGCCGTGCGCCTCGACTACGCCCGCTACCAGGCCTTCGGCCACCTCCAACGTCCGACCAGATTGCAGATCACCATCCCAGGCGACGCCAGCGAATACACCGTGCGCCTGCGTCAGCTCGATGCGGTGCCGGCGATCAGCCCGGAACGCATGCGCTTCACGCCGTCCGCCAGCGCCAAGGAGATCGGGCTGGAAGTATTCTTGAAGCGTCTGCGCGATTAATAGCTCAGCTCACGCCTGATCGGCCATGGGCGCGCAGAAATGCGACGACGTCCTCGCGTGAGGCCCTGTCGGAAGCAATGGCGAGGATGAGTTCAGTGTAGGCATCCTGATCAGCCTCCATGGCGATGCCATTCAGGCGAAGAAATATCACTGCCGCCGCAGCTCCGACCCGTTTGTTGCCGTCCACGAACGGATGGTTACCCACCAGGCTGAAAAGATAAGCGGAAGCCATCTCATACAGATCGGCATGCAGCCATTTGCCGTCAAATGAAGCCTCAGGCTGCGATAACGCGGAGCGCAAAAGACCTTCATCGCGCAGACCCGCGCTGCCACCATGGAGATCGAGCTGGCTCTGGTGAATCGCCGTAACCTGGTCCAGGTCGAGGAAGTAAATATCGTCGGGCGGATTTGCCATGTCCGTCAGTTGGCTAGGCGACGCAGCGTCTTTTCATACCGCTTGTTGGTCCATGTGAGTGCTTCCTTGAACTTCGCATCACGCGCCACCCGAGCATCCCGAGTGCTGCCGCTCGGGCGGACGAGGATCGAAATTCCATCCGTGGTCAACTCGAGCGGCGTGTCCGGGCTGATCTTCAAGAGATCGAGGATCGGCTTGTCGATGATCAGGGCATAGCTGTTGCCGTGCTTGGTGAGGGTCTTGACCATGGCTGTACTCCGTAGCCACAATGTAGTACCGAGTCGACCAATGCCAGTACGCCGTGGACCAACCCAGCACTGGGATACCTCCCAGCCATCGATTGGTAACGAGCACGAATTTTCCGGGACACAGCAGGGACCTCACCCCGATTGCTAGATCAGGGCATTCCTGGCGCAGCGCCGCTACCGCAGCTTCTGCTGCGCCAGGCCCAGCCGTTCGAGGGTCTTCGCCTGGCCGATCTGCGCCATGGTGTCGAACAGCGGCGGGCTCTCGCGTTTGCCGGTGGCGGCGACGCGCAGGAGCATGAACAGGGTCTTGGGCGACCACAGCTTGGCGGTGGCCTGCTGCTCGGGCGTGGCGTCGGGCAGCGCGCCTGGGGCGGTGCGATCCTCGATCAGCTTGCGGATGAAGGCTTCCAGGCTGGGCGCGTCCCAGACCGCGTTGTCGCCGGCGACGTAGCGCTTGAGCGCCTGCTGGGTCTCTTCGAGCAGCAGCTTGGACTGCGCCTTGTCGAGGCCCTTGGGCACCAGGTCCTCGGCGTGCAGCATCACGCTGTCGGCGTAGAACGGCTCGCTCTGCCAGACGAAATCGCCGCCGAAGACCATGCGCTCCTTGACCAGTGGCAGCAGCGCATCGAAGCGGCTGTCGATGGCGCGGTGGACCTCCTCCTTCATGCGCTCGGGCGTGAGGTCGCGGAAATACTGCCCCTGCAGATGGCGCAGCTTCTGCATGTCGAAGACCGGGCCGGCGACGTTGATGCGATCGAGATCGAAGAACGCGCACATTTCAGCGAGAGTGAATTTCTCCTGACCATCGGGATGCGAGTGGCCGAGCAGCGCGAGGAAGTTGAGCAGCGCCTCGGGCAGGTAGCCCTGGCGCTGATACCACAGCAGCGAGGTCGGGTTCTTGCGCTTGCTGATCTTCGACTTGTCGGCGTTGCGTAGCAGGCCGACATGGACGTACTCCGGAGCGGTGAAGCCCAGGTGTTCATTCAGCCAGATGTGCTTGGGCAGCGAGTTGAGCCACTCTTCGGCACGGATGACGTGGGTGATCGCCATGAGGTGGTCATCGACCACCGCCGCGAGGTGGTAGGTCGGCCAGCCGTCGCTCTTCAGCAGGACCTGATCGTCGATGTCCTTCCACGCCTTCACCGTCGCCTGCTTGCGCAGGCGATCCTTGTAGACGAATTCGCCATCGAGCGGTGTCTTCATGCGGATGACGAAGGGCTCGCCCTTGGCCGCGCGTTCACGCGCCTCCGCCAACGAACCGCCACGACAGCGGCGGTTGTACATGATCGGCTCGTTGTTGGCCTGCTGGCGCTTGCGCATCGCATCGAGATCGCGCGCGGTGCAGAAGCAGTAGTAGGCGTCACCCTGCTCCAGCAGCTGGTCGGCGTATTTCTGATAGATGCCGAGTTTCACCCGCTCGCTCTGCACATAGGGACCGCGCTCGCCGCCGCCCATGCCGGCATAGGCCGGGCCTTCGTCGTAGCAGAGTCCCAGCCACTTCAGGCTGTCGTAGATCGCCTTGGCGCTCTCCGGCGTGCAACGGGTCTGATCGGTGTCCTCGATGCGCAGCACGAACTGGCCGCCGTTCTTCTTGGCGAAGGCGTAGTTGATCAGCCCGATGTAGGCGGTGCCGACATGGGGATCACCGGTGGGACTCGGGGCGATGCGAACGCGAACGGTCATGGACGTCTCCGGGGCGGGGATCGTTGGGCGGCAGGGACGTTATCAAGCGTCCGGCGTGTCCTGGGAGTGGTCCGGGGTCCGGGTCTCCCAGGGCCATGACGATCACTCCACCGTCACATCGGTCCTGAGCCCGATGGGGAACCACGCCGGCAATACCACCTTTTCCAGGCCTTCCTCCAGGCCCTCGTTGGCGGCGGATTCCAGCTGCTTGAGCAGCATCGGCCGGGCGTCGCCGATCACCGGCAGGATGATCGGCTCGGCGTCGGCGTCCTCGATGGCGACCCGGATCTTCAAGCGGTAGCCCGCGGGCACCGGCACCAGGGTCGACCAGGCATGCCCGCTGAGGCGCCTGACCACCAGCGTGCGCTGGGCCTGGCCGGCGATCAGCAGGATGCTGCCGCGCGCGACCACCCGGTGCCGGCGTACCAGCGGCGGCTGGCCAGGTTCATCGGCGTCCTCGATGCGGCCCCAGTCGACGATGTAGATGCAGCGCATGATCGGAGTACCGCCGACCTTAAGCACGGTCTGGCCATGGGTGCGCAGGAAATGCGTCAGGTCGCGGTGCGACACTCGGAGCGTCGCCACCGGCACCGTCGCCTGGCCCGCCACCAGCACCTGCCAGGTGAACGGCTCCGGGCGCAGGATCGGCAGGCTCACGTCGCCGAGCACGTGCTGCCCACCGCGCAGCAGCGCAGGTGGCAGCCACCGCTCGCTGGCCGCGCTGACGAGTGCCCGCGCTGCCGCCGGACTGGCCACCACCTGGAGCTCGGGCCGGGCCGACTCTGCCGGCACGGGCGAGGCCGTGCCCACCTGGCGCACGGTCAGCGAACCATGGGGGAAGCTGGCGGTCCACGGCAGGTGGTCGGACACCATCCAGGAGGCCAGCGTTCCGGCCCAGCAGAACGCCGCCACCAGCACCACGGCGATCAGGATGGACACGGTGCGCACCACCCGCCACCAACGGCGCGGTCGGCGCACGGAGGCGACGTCAGGCATGGCCGCATTCAATCTCGACGCCGGCCCTCTACCAGCGGGTAAACCCACTCGGCGGCGGGAGCTACGCACAATCCCAGGGGAGGCCGGATTGCTATTCCAAGGCCCATCCTAGACTCCCGCACCTTCGGGTCGCCAGGCCCCTCAGAGGAGGATCGTCGATGCCCGCAGCGTTCCGTGCCCAGTGCGTGGCGGTCGGTTCCGCCCTCCCTGAGCGCCGGCTGACCAACGCCGATCTGGAACGCATGGTGGAGACCGACGACGAGTGGATCGTCTCGCGCACCGGCATCCGCGAACGCCGCATCGCCGACCCTGGGACCGGCCTCTCCGCGCTCGCCCTGCCCGCCGCCCGCCAGTGCCTGGAACGTGCCGGCGTCGGCGCCGAGACCATCGATGGCATCATCGTCGCCACCATCTCGGGCGACCATGTCATGCCGACCACGGCGAACATCCTGCAGCACCAGCTGGGGGCGACCAAGGCCTTCGCCTACGATCTGTTGAATGCCTGCAACGGTTTCGTCGCGGC
Source organism: Planctomycetota bacterium (assembly GCA_031425255.1). Classification (GTDB taxonomy): domain Bacteria; phylum Planctomycetota; class UBA11346; order UBA11346; family UBA11346; genus BOG-1363. The sequence continues at coordinate 724 of JANPIY010000164.1, read as the reverse complement.
GCTCTCGACCGCCGCCGCCTTCATCGAGAGCGGCCACGCCAAACGCATGCTGGTGGTCGGTGGCGACATCATGTCGACGCTGATCGACTACCGCGACCGCAACACCTGCATCCTCTTCGGCGACGGCTGCGGGGCGGTGCTGGTAGAGGCCGGCCCCCCCGATGGACCTGGGATCTTCGGCTTCGAGCTGCACAGCGACGGCGCCGGCGCCGGCGATCTGTCGATACCCTGCTCGGGCTCGGCGCGCCTGGCCACCTCCGATGCACTCGAACGGGGTGATCAGTTCGTCAAGCAGAACGGCCGCGTGGTCTTCACCCAGGCCATCCGGCGCATGAGCGAGGTCTGCGTATCGCTGCTGCGCCACCTCCAGCTCACCGTCGCCGACATCGATCTGCTGGTGCCGCACCAGGCCAACCTGCGCATCATCGAACCCACCGCCTCGCGCCTCGGCCTGCCGATGGACAAGGTGGTCATCAATATCGAACGCGTCGCCAACACCACCGCTGGGACGTTACCGCTAGCCCTCGCCGAAGCCTTTGCCGATGGCCGCCTAAAGCCGGGCAGCCGCGTCTTGCTCGCCGCCTTCGGAGGCGGGCTGACCTGGGGATCGCTGTATTTGACATGGGGGCGGCAATGAGCCACCTCCACGCCCGACCGATCAACGAGGCCCTGGCCATCCTCGCCGCCAAGAATCGCCATGCGACGCCCGAGCTGCGACGCGAGC
>JANPIY010000163.1:0-5374 GCA_031425255.1 Planctomycetota bacterium | reverse complement strand
GCGCTCGGCTCCGTCCTCGGCAACGAAGTCCGCGGGCTGCCGGACGAGTGGCATCGGCGCTGGCCCGGCCGCACGATCTCCATTCCGATCCTGGGTCCGATCCGTTCCTACAACCTCGCCAATACCGCTGCCATGGTGCTGGCGCAGGCGAAAGCCCACACCGGGGCCTTCACTACGGCGCAACCCCTGCCGCGACCGGACTGAACCGCCGCGGCAGCGGTCGCTGACGTATCAGTCGCATCAATGGGCCCGCCAGGTCACCCCGCGCAGGGGAAGTGCGATTTGGCAAACCGCGACTCGTGAGGCATAATGCCTGGTCTCCATGAGCGCACGCCCAGCACCATCTCTGGAATCATCGCTACGCCGGACCTTCGTGCGCTACGTGGCGCTGATGGGGTTGCCTGCGTCGCTGGTGCCGGCGGAAGTCGCCGTGGTGTCAGCTGCGAGCGACCTGTGGTTGCTCTGGGTCGCGGTCCTGACCGCGGTCGGATGCGCCGTCCTGCTCATCCTCGGTTGGATCACCCATCGCCAGCAACGGTCCCTCGGTGAAACCAGGACCCACTATCAGAACCTCCTCGATGCGGTGGATGGCTTCACCTCCTTCCGGGCCGTGGTCACACCTACCGGCCTGCACTTCGCACTCGCGAGCCGTTCGCTCGAAAACATGCTCGGCCATCCCCTCGCATGGTACCAGGAATCCGATCGACGCTTCGTCGAGCAGGTCCATGCCGATGACCGGGCGGAGCTGCTCGCCATGCTCAAACGGGTGACGGCGAAACCGCAGGGTGCCGTGCGTCTCCGACTGCGTCTCGCCTACCCAGGAGCACCAGCACCGCGCATCCTGATGATGCATGCCAACACCATGCCGACCAGCATGGGCATCGCCTTGGATGGCGTGTTCATCGACTTCACCACTGAGGCGATGGCGGAGACCGAACGCGAGAACCTGCAAAGCCAATTGCAGAATGCCCAGCGCAACGAAAGCCTGGGACTGCTGGCCAGCGGAGTCGCGCACGACTTCAACAACATCCTGAGCGCCATCCGCGGCAATGCCGAGCTGTTGTCCGACCAGGTTCCCGACAGCCACCGGCATCGCCTCGATCGCCTGTTCCAGGCCGTCGACCGCGCCTCCGGACTGGTCCGCCAGATCCTCGCCTATTCGGGACGGGGGCGGGTCGAAAGCCGTCCGCTCGATCTCGGCGAAGAGCTGCGGCAACTCGATACCCTGATCCGCCATGCGCTCCCCAAGGCGGTGCGTACGGTGCTGAGCATCGAGTCGAACCTGCCGCCGGTGATGTTCGATCCGGCGCAGTTCCAGCAGGTGGCGGTCAACCTCCTGGTCAATGCCGCGGAGAGCTATGAGGGCAGGCCCGGCGACGTCCAAGCCTACCTCGACCGTCATCACGATCGCATCCGTCTGCGGGTGATCGACCATGGTTGTGGCATGGATCAGGGGACCATGGCGCGGATCTTCGATCCTTATTTCACCACCAAGGATCACGGCCATGGCCTCGGCCTGGCGGCGGTGCAGGGCATCATCGCCGGCGTCAGCGGGACCATCACCTGCGAATCGGTGATCGGCCAAGGCACCACCTTCACCGTCCTGCTGACCCCCTGCGTATCGGCCACCGTGCGGCAGATGAAGTCGCCGCTGCCGGAGATGGCGGACGGGGCGCAGTTCGCCCTGGTGGTCGATGACGATGAACTGGTACGCGAGATCACCGTCGAAACCCTCACCGGCCTGGGCTACACCTGCCTGCAGGCGGGTGGCGGTCGGGAATGCCTGCGCATCCTGCACGAGGATGGTCAACGCATCCGCATCGTCGTGCTCGATTGCCGCATGCCGGACATCGATGGCATCACGGTATTGAAACGCCTACGTGCCCAGGGCGTCCGTCTGCCGGTGATCCTGATCAGCGGCATGATCAACGTCGATTCGGTCAGCCCGCTCCTGCGCGACCGCCGCACCATGTTCCTCGCCAAACCGTTCAGCCAGAACCAGCTGGGTGCCGTCCTCGACGCGATGTTCGGTTCGCAGACCTATCACCGCCACGATGACGCTTCGAGCCGCACCGCGGTCATGGTCACCGACGTGATCCGTCAACGCAATCAGGAGGACCTCCGGCGCGATGCGACCTCCCAGCACCGCCGGAAGACCTGAGCCGACCTCCAGCGCGCTCGGGGTGCGTCATTGCCGCGCGCCTTGCGAGCGCAGGTATTCTGAAAGTTGCAGATGCCCGCAGTTCGCCGCCACCTTGAGCGGGGTCCAGCCGTTGCCCGCCACCGCATTGATGTCGGCGCCGGCGGCGATGAGGAACTCGACGATCTCGCGCTTGCCCTTGTTGGCGGCCAGATGCAGCGGCGTCCAGGCGTCGTTGTTGCGCGCGTTCACCGTCGCGCCCAGGTCGGTCAGCACCTTCAGCACCTCGATGGTGAACAGCTCAGCAGCCAGGTGCAGCGGCGCGTTGCCCTCCTGATCCTTGGCGGCGAGATTGGCGCCGCGGGCGAACAGCAGCTTGATCGCCACCAGCTGTGAACGTTTGACCGCCAGGTGCAGCGGGGTGGCGCCGTCCTTGGCGCGCGCGTTGATGTCGGCACCCTTGTTCAGCAGAAGGGTGATGAGTTCGCCTTTGCCATAGAACGCCGCCGAGTGGAGCTTGGTCCATTCGAGGCTGTCACGGGCGTCGATGTCGAGCGTCTCGTCGCCAGCCACGCTGGCACTCGGTGCCACCACCGCCGTGCCGGCCACTGGTGAGGGATCCGCCTTGGTGATGGTACCGGTGGCGACCTGGGCGCCGAGGTGCGCCAGCAGCGCCTTGAACTGGGTCGACGGACTGGGATCCATGATCTCCCCAGGACCATGGACGTCGATTCCCCGGCGCGCGAGTTCGCTGGTCACCAGTCGTTGACAGGCGAGGAGCTCATCCTCCTGGTAACATTTCGACAGCTCCGCCACATCGAGCTGGGCTTTGAGCTGTTGGCAGGTGTCGATCAATTCCCCGACCCGGTCGCTGAAATCGCGGAAGCGTGCCTCTTCGAATTGACGCAGCAGGTCGATGACCATGCGACAGGTGATGAGATCCGGCCGCGCGCTCGGCCCCAGGCGGGTCAGACGTTCTTCGACGATCTGGCCGGCAGCGAGGTAGTGCGGACGTTCGAACTCGGCTTCATCGGGACGGAATCGTTCGAAGAACGCTCGCCACGAGCCGAGGACCAGACGTTCGAGACCGAAATCATCCTCGTCGACGGGCGCCGGAGCCGGGACCGCTGGTGCCGGCTGATCGTCGGCGAACGGCACGATCGCCGCCTGGCTGCTGTCGGCTGCCTTGACCGCCCGGGCTGCTTCGCGTTGCAGACGGATCCACCGCGTGGTGAGCTGGTCATTGGTGGTCATGGCGGCTGGTCACTCCTGAGCGCGGGCATACTGTCATTGCCCGCTTCCTGAACAGCTTCAAAGTCTCGCCACCATGGACCTCACCGCGTATGTGCTCGTCGGTGCTGGCAGTGCGGCCGGTGGTGTGCTGCGCCACGCTGTGGCGCAGGCGATCACCACGCGTGAAGCGCCAGGGGATTTCCCCTGGGGCATCCTGTGGGTGAACCTGAGCGGTTGCCTGGTGATGGGCATGGCCTTCGTCCTGATCGAGCGCAGCGAGCTCAAACTGCTGGTGATGAGCGGCATCCTCGGGGGCTTCACCACCTTCTCAGCCTTCAGCGTGATCAGCCTGGACCTGCTGCAGCGCGGACGCTGGGACCTGGCCGGCGGCTACGTCGCCGCCTCGGTGTTCGGTTGCCTGCTGGCGGTGTGGGTAGGTGCAGCGATGACCAGCGCCCTACGCGGTGCCGCGGCATCCTGAAGCGGTCACGGGGCGATGGCACCCGTGACCGCCCTGGTCTCAGCCTTCGCGACGCGGCGGACGCTTCCCGGCAGGCGCATCTGCGCGCACCCATTGTTTGCCATTCCACACCTCGCCGCGGTGGGCGTCGCCGCCACCCGCGGGCGGACGACCGCGCGGAGCATCGCCGTCGCCGCGCTGCGGACGGTCGTTGCGGTAGTTCCCTCGCGGCGCGTAGCCGTCCTGGCGTGGACGGGCGCCACCGCCGCCGCCGCGACCAACCACTGCATCGAGGCGATGGCCACTCACGCCGAGGTTGTCCGGACCGGCAATCACGCGCTTGGAGATCAGCAGCGACAGCACCTTGCAGGCGGCCTCGCCGGCATCCATCTCTTCGCAGATCTGGGCGAAGAGATCGACCACGCCGTCGGCCACCTCGGTGGCACAGAGCGTCTTGATCAGCTTCTCATTCTTGCGCTTGTGCACGTCGGCCAGCGACGGGATCACGCCATGGACGAACGAGGCCTTGATGGCGTGCTGGATGCGGCGCAGCTTGCTGAACTCATAGGGCGTCACCAGGGTGATGGCCTTGCCTTTGCGCCCGGCGCGGCCGGTACGGCCGATACGGTGGACGTAGCTCTCTTGGTCGAACGGGATGTGGTAGTTGAAGACGTGGGTGACGTCGGTGACGTCGAGGCCGCGCGCCGCCACGTCGGTGGCGACCAGGGTCTCGAAACGGCCCTTCTTGAAGGCCGCGATGGCCATCTGGCGCTGGTCCTGTTCCATGTCGCCGTGCAAAGTGCCGGCCGAGAAGCCGTGCGAGACCAGGCTGGTGCAGAGCTGGTCGGCTTCGCGCTTGGTGCGGGTGAAGACGATCGACTTCCCTGGTTCTTCGGCCTCGATCAGGCGGATCACGGCATCGGAGCGTTCGCGTTCCTCGATGACGTAGAAGAACTGCTCGACGTCCGACTTGAACTCGGTGGTCGCGGTCAGGTTGATCGACTTGGGATCCTTGAGGATCTTGTTGGCCAGGCCGCGGATCTGCGGCGGCATGGTCGCCGAAAACATCAGCGTCTGACGGTCCTTGGGCAGGAACTCGAAGATCGCGGTGATGTCCTCGAGGAAGCCCATGTCGAGCATCTCGTCGGCTTCATCGAGGATCACGGTGTGCGGGTTGAAGTTGCGCAGGTTCTTCGAATTGAGGTGATCGAGCAGGCGCCCTGGGGTGGCGACCACCACGTTGGCGCCGCGATCGATCTGCTCCAACTGACGGCGGCTCGATTGGCCGCCATAGACCGCCACCGTGCGGGCGCCGGCCTGGTGGCCGAGCTTGTAGAGTTCGTCGCCGACCTGGGCGGCCAGTTCGCGCGTCGGGGTGATCACCAGGATCTGCACCCCTTTGAGCTTGGGGTCGAGTTTGTGCATCGCCGGCAGTCCGAATGCCGCGGTCTTGCCGGTGCCGGTCTGGGCCTGCGCGACCAGGTCTCCACCGGCGAGGATCACCGGGATGGCCAGCGCCTGGATCGGGCTCGCCACGGTGA
>JANPIY010000162.1:0-10069 GCA_031425255.1 Planctomycetota bacterium | reverse complement strand
TCACCTTCATGCCGAGCGGTGCACAGTAGGACGACGGTTGTCGCTTGGCCGCGCAGGTGGTCGCCGTGGGGCATGGGAAGTATCTGAGGCTGCCCCCAGGGCTTTCCCGAAACGGGAGCAAGAGTCAGCCGCGGGACCCGGCCATCAGGCTTTCGTTCGCGGCTAATCGTCCACCCTTCCCCCTTGTCTCCTCGACCTGGGCACCATGATCCCGCCCTCCTTTACGAGGCGGCCTTAGAGCCGTCTTGTCCGCTTCCTCGCCCTGTCTGGAGCCCCAATGGCCATCAATCTCGCCAAGACGCGTAATTTCGGCATCGTCGCCCACATCGACTCGGGCAAGACCACGGTGTCTGAGCGCATCCTCTATTACACCGGCAAAAAGCACAAGATCGGTGAAGTGCATGATGGCACGGCGTCGACCGACTGGATGAAGGAAGAGCAGGAACGCGGCATCACCATCACCGCCGCGGCGGTGTTCGCGCAGTGGCGCGGCCACGACATCAACCTCATCGACACCCCTGGGCACGTGGACTTCACCGCCGAGGTGGAACGTTCCTGCCGCGTGCTCGACGGTGCGGTGGTGGTGTTCTGCGCCGTGGCCGGTGTGCAGGCCCAGTCCGAGACCGTGTGGCGTCAGGCCAACAAGTACTCGGTGCCCCGTCTGGTGTTCGTCAACAAGATGGACCGCATGGGCGCCAACTTCGACCGCGTGGTCGGCCAGGTGAAGGAACGTCTCGCCGGCAATCCCGTGCCGATCCAGATGCCGATCGGTGCCGGCGACGACTTCCGCGCCATCATCGACCTGGTGCTGATGAAGATGTTCACCTTCGAAGGCGAGAAGGGCGAGGATCAGCAGGAGAATGAGATCCCGGCTGAATTCAAAGCCGAAGCCGAGAAACGCCGTCACGCCATGATCGACGCTGTCGCCAGCCATTGTGGCGATGAAGCGATCGAGACGACCTACCTCGACACCGGTTCGTTGTCGAACGAGCAGATCATGAAGGGCCTGCAGAACGGCGCGATGTCGTTCAAACTGCAGCCCATGCTGTGCGGCGCTGCGTTGCGCAACAAGGGCATCCAGATGCTGCTCGACGCCGTGGTCGACATCCTGCCCAACCCCAAGGACGCGCACTCGATCAAGCAGTTCGAGATGAACGACCTGCTCAAGGCCAATCCGATCGACACCATCTGTGATCCCAAGGCCTCGCTGCGCGCAATGGTCTTCAAGATCATGAGCATGCCCAATCTGGGCGACGTGTCCTTCGTGCGCGTCTACCAGGGCACCATCCGTGAAGGTGATGCGATGGTCGCCGCTGGCACCAACCGCACCGAACGTGCGGCGCGTATGGTCAAGCTCGTCGGGGTGTCATCGACCAAGGTCGATGAAGCGGCCGCCGGCGACATCTGTGCCCTGGTTGGCCTGAAGAACACCCAGACCGGCGATACCCTGGTCCATATCAGCGATCAGCACCCGATGGTTCTCGAAGGCATCAGCTTCGCCAAGCCGGTCATCACCATGGCGATCGAGCCCAAGTCGAACGCTGACAAGGAGAAGCTCGCCTACGCGCTGCAGCGTCTGGAACGCGAAGATCCCACCTTCAAGAAGTGGACCGATCCCGAGACCTCGCAGCTCATCATCGCGGGCATGGGCGAACTGCACCTCGAAGTGTTGTCGCACCGCATCCGCGACGAATACAAGGTCGACGCCGTGGTCGGAAAACCGCGCGTGAGCTACCGTCAGACCATCGGCAAGGAGATCGAGGTTCGCGGCAAACACGTCAAGCAGTCAGGCGGTCGCGGTCAATACGGCGACTGTATCCTGCTGATCCGCCCGCTGACCACCGAAGAGAAGGCTGCCGGCCACGAATTCATCTTCGAGAACAACATCCGCGGCGGTTCAGTGCCGAAAGAATACATCGGCCCCATCGAGGACGGTGTGCGCAACGAACTGGCGCGTGGCTATGAACTGCCCTTCCCGGTGATCAACGTCTACGTGTCGTTGATCGACGGCTCGTACCATGACGTCAACTCCTCGGAACACGCGTTCGTCGCCGCCGGCGCGCTCGCCATCCGCTTGGCCTACCCGCAGCTGGGTGTGCAGGTGCTCGAGCCCTGGATGAAGGTCGAGGTTGAGACCCCCGACCAGTTCACCGGTTCGGTGATGGGTTCGCTGCAGGCGAAACGTGCGATGATCACCGAGTCGCTCGATCGCGGCCCGAACAAGATCATCCGCGCCGAGGTCCCGCTGGCGGAGATGTTCGGCTACACCACCGAACTCCGCTCGATGTCGCAAGGCCGGGCGTCGTATTCGATGGAACCCGCCGAATACAAGCAGGTCCCCAACAGCATGATCGACAAGCTCAAGAAGGCCGAAGGAGTGGTCAAAGCCGAGAAGGGTTGATTCTTAACCTGGGGTGCGCCAGCAGGGCTGGCACCCCAGGAACGCTTTCAGCCTGGGGTGCGCCAGCAGGGCTGGCACCCCAGGAACGCGCCTGCGGCGCTGCCCCGTGGCAGCCGGGCGACTAAGCTTGGTGGAACTCCCTCGTCGGACCCCGTGGTGGCTTGGCCAGCGCGGGGTTCGGCGTTTTACGGCGAGGTTCGCCGGCGGCAGACCAGCAGGACCTCATCGTGCGCGGCACTGGCCAGCGCTGCATCGCCTGGCTGCAGCTCCAGCGCGCGCTGCAGCTTGAGTCCGATCGGCATGAACAGGTGGTTGTAGAAGAACATCGCCCGCCGTGGCATGACGCGGAAGAAGAACATCCCCAGGTCCACCAGCCATTGGCGTGGCTGCATGCCGAAGCCTCCACTTTCGGCGATGACGAGCCCATGTTCGGCGAGGAGGGCGAGGACCGCGGGCGGTTCGTATCGCCGCACGTGTCCGCACATCGCATCGAAGGGGGTCCAACGGGCGGCGAAGAGCGGCATCGAGAGCACCAGACGGCCGTCAGGGGCCAACACGCGTACCATTTCGCTCAGGACGCGGCGATCATCCTCGACGTGTTCGACGATGTCGAAGGCGCACACCAGGGCGAAGGAGCCATCGGCAAAGGGGAGATGGGTGGCGCTGCCGCATTCAGCCTGCGCACCACCGTCACGCAGACGCGCGACGCAGGCTTCACTCAGGTCGATGAAGTGGCTGCCGGCCACGGGCAGGCGTGGACGCATGCCGGGGCCGATCTCCAGGCGAGTGGAGGCCTGCGCGCACCAATCCGCGATCAAGGACCAGGTATTGAAGCGTTCAGGGGCAGGCCAATGCACCCGTTGCCACAACGAATCATAAAAAGCACGGTTGATGGTCGTGGCATCCTGGAATGGCATCGTCAGCTACCCTGTGGGTCGCAGCCACCGCGGTCAATCGCAGGCACGGCTCTTTCCGTCAGCCGCGTCTCTTGAGCAGGGCTTCGACCTGTTTTTCTGCCGCGACCCAATCGGACAGGTCGTGGCCATGACTGAAGCCGCGTTTCTGCGCCAGATAGTAGGCCGCCTCGGCGATCATCTTCGTGCGTTCAGCCGGGGCCGGGATCTTGCCAGTGCTTGGCGTCGGCAGGACCGGCTTGGCGGCGGGCACCTCGACCTTGGCGGTGGGGACGGCGGGCGTGGCGCCCTTGGCAACGCCCTTGGGATCCGGTTTTTTGCTGCCCGTGGGGGAAGATTTTATTGGCGATGGCATAGATGAGCCTCCAAGTGGCGGCACTGTAGGGCGCGCACTCGCCTCGCAAGAAGGCCGTGGCCAGTCCATGCCAGCTCCTGCAACCCGATGACTGAACGAGGATTGGAAGATCCAGGCTGAGCTCGTGCCACATCAGGCAGCAGTGCGCCCCCGGGGGTGCTCCGCCAAACCCCCAATGGATTCTTGTATCTGATGCGGTGTGCGCCATAAACCCACCCGTTGTGCGCAAACGGTCGTGATGATGCAAAACGGAGGCCGCATGCGGCGTGTTTTATTAATTGATGATGACGAGGCGGTCCGCACGGCTCTCACCCTGCTGCTCCAGCGCGAAGGGTGGGAGGTGACCACCTGTGCCAGCGTCGACGAAGCCGAGCAGGCCTTTCCGCTGACGCCCTGTGATGTGGTGCTCTCCGATCTGGTGATGCAGGACAAAGGGGGGCTGGAACTGCTGGCTTCCCTGCGCACGCACGATCCCCGCATCGCTTTCGTGGTGATGTCGGGCTACCTCACCGATGACCGTTTCAAGGAGATCCTGCAGGCGGGTGCCAGCGACTGCCTGGCCAAGCCGCTGGAGGCGGACGATCTGGTCCGGGCTCTGACGCGCGCCGTGGTGCTGCGTTCGAGTGTCGAACCGCGTGGGGGAGTGGTCGGGGAACACGCCATGGTGCTGAATGTACCGGCGGAACTGAAACAACGCGCTGCGGTCATGTCGCAGGTCGACATCGCCGCCCAGGCCGGCGGGTTCGACCCGCGCCGCAACCGCATCCTGATGGCGCTCGACGAGGCCTACACCAACGCCGTCATCCACGGTGCCCGCGGCAATCGCCAACTCACCATCGAGATCAGGGCCTCGTTCAGCCAACATGGCGGCGTGGTCACGGTCAGCGACCCCGGACCTGGCTTCGATCCGATCCTCACCGAGATGGTCGCCGATGAGGCGCATCGCCGCCGCGGACTCTACCTCCTGCGCGCGGCCTGCGATGACACCCGTTGGCTCGGGCGTGGAAATGTCTGCCAGATGCTGTTCCGTCAGCCTTTGCCGGATGATGCCGGCAGCCGACGTGAGACCACGGTGACCAATCTGGTGCCGAAGGCGCGCAGACGCGTCACCACCAGCAGCAAACTCGTTGCTATCAGGCGGCAGTCCTAGCTGCGGCCCTCTGCCCGGCCTGCGGCCGGGCGCGCCGGCTGCGCCGTCGCATATCGCGCTGCGCGCGATGGGCCTGGTCCCCGCTCGTGCGCGCAGGCGCCCTCGGGGGATCGTTGTTCGCGGGCGCTGCCCGCTACGCCCGGCAAGGGGCTGCGCCCCCTGCACCCCGCCGGAGTTGGAGAACGTGAGGGGGATCGGGGACTGCGGCGTGGGACGGGCGGCCGCGCCACAGGCCTGCGGCCTGACGCTGGCTTTGCCAGCGTGTCGCGCTTGGGCGCGACTGGCGCCGGGTTGGTTCGCTATTGGGAAGGGGACGGAGCGTCAGCTGAGCGCGTCGCGTACTCGGCGGAGGGTGGTGATGGTCTGTTCGGTCATGGTCAGCGCGGTCTGCAGCGCTTCGACGGCTTCGAGGGGGTCGCTGGTGAGGCTGGTGGCGGCGCGCAGGTTGTGGACGGCGGTCTCGAGGATCAGGCGCGCATCGCCCAGGTCTTCGCGCTGCTTGTTGCTGAAGCCGCGGATCTTCTTCGCTTCGTGGTCGGCCATGACGGGGTCCTCAAAAAGGACGCCCGTCGCCGCCCGGGGCGGCGCCCGGCGGCCGGCGATACGAACGGGGTTGTGATCAGGGCAGTGGCTTGATCTTGATGTTCTTGAACTCGACCTTCTGGCCGTGGTCCTGCAGCATCAGCCAGCCCTTGCGCGGGAGCGTGCCGTAGGGCTTGTTGAACTTGCCCTGCGGCTTTTGCCATGTGGCCTCGCTGACGTCGATGGCGAAGGTCTCGACGCCGTTCATCTTGGTGCTGATCTTCGGGCCGTCGCAGGTGATGTCGAAGTGGTTCCATTCGCCCGGCTTCATGCGGACGCCCTCGGGGGGAGCGACCAGATCGTAGAGCGCGCCGGCAATGTGCGTCGGACGGCTCATCTCACCGGCTTCGTTGATGTCGAGGATCTGGATCTCGGCGCCGGTGTTGATCCAGTCCTCGATCGAGGACAGGCGGATGAACACGCCGCTGTTGCCCTTGTCGGCGATCTTCCAGTCCAGGCTGAGGACGAAGTTCTCGAACTGCTCGGCCTTGTAGACCGCATCGCCGCCGCCGCCCTCACGCACCAGTGCGCCATCGACGGGTTTCCAGTTCTTCAGGTCATCCTTGCCACGGTTGACCCAACCGGTGGTGGTGGTGCCGTCGAACAGCAGCTTCCATCCGCCCGTCTTCTCCGCCTCGGTCAGGACGTTGTCGGCAGCCGCGCCAGTGATGGCGAAGCAGAGGGTGAGCAGGCCGCTGGCAAGGAAACGCATGGGATGTTCTCCGGCGGAAGTTCTGCCCTGGGGAGCCGGGCGAGCAAGGAGGGTCCGTGACTTCGCAGCTTGTTGATCCCCCTGAGCTTCGGCGAAGACCGCGGACCCCTTCGCCCCCGGGCCCTCCTTGCGTCGCCGACGGTCCCACCACCATGCCGCCTCCGCTCGCGGAAACCCCCGCAGGCATAGGAGCTGAATCCATGAAGGTCGCCATCGTCGGCGCCACTGGCGCTGTGGGCGTCGAGTTCCTCCAGGTGCTCGAACGCCGTAACTTCCCCATCTCCGACCTGGTCCTGCTGGCCTCGAAACGCAGCGCCGGCACGACCATGGAATTCAAGGGCAAGACCTACACGGTGCGCGAACTGACCAAGGATTCGTTCACTGGCTGCCAACTGGCGCTGTTCAGCGCGGGCGCCGCGATCTCGCGCGCGTTCCGCGAGGCGTGCGTCAATGCCGGCTGCCTGATGGTCGACAACTCCAGCGCCTTCCGCATGGAGGACGGGGTGCCGTTGGTGGTGCCCGAGATCAATCCGCAGGAGGCGCGCAAAGCGCTCCAGAAGAACGGGGGCAAGGGCGTCATCGCCAACCCCAACTGCACCACCATCATCGCTTTGATGGTATTGGCGCCGCTGCACCGCGAAGCCGGCATCAAACGCCTGGTCGCCGCGACCTATCAGGCCGCCTCGGGCGCCGGCCATGCGGCGATGGAAGAGCTCAAAGACTCCACCCGCGCCTGGTTGGATGACAAACCCTTCGCACCGAAGGTCCTGCCGCATCCCTACGCCTTCAACCTGTTCCCGCACAATTCGGCGATGACCGACAACGGGTACTGCGAGGAAGAGGTCAAGCTGCTCAAGGAGAGCCGCAAGATCCTTGCCGATGATACCCTGCGGATCACCGGCACCTGCGTGCGCGTGCCGGTCCTGCGCACCCACGCCGAGGCGCTCAACGTCGAGTTCAGAAAACCCCTGAGCGTCGAACGCGCCTACGAGATCCTCAAGCAGGCCCCAGGCGTCACCGTGCTGGAAGACCGTGCCAAGAATCGCTGGGCCATGCCCATCGACGTCGCCGGCAAGGACGACGTCCACGTCGGGCGCATCCGCAAAGACCTGTCGCAGGATAACACCCTGGAACTGTGGGTGGTCGGCGACCAGCTGCTCAAGGGCGCCGCGCTCAACGCGGTGCAGTGCGCGGAAGTCGCCTTCAAGTAATTGGACCCAGCGATCAGCTTCGCCGCCAAGGCGCCAAGGACGCAAAGAGGAAGAGGAGAGCAAGCTGCAGCAGGCCATGAGTGGGCTAGGCATTGGTCTTTTCTTCTTTGCGATCCTTGGCGGCTTTGCGCCTTGGCGGTGAATCTCCCTGGTTCGCGCCACCTCGGCACGTGCCACCGTCCGTGATCCATGGTTGACCATAGCCGGCAGCGCGGCTATTGCGCTGACCGGAGAATCCGCCATGCGTCGTTACGTCCTCGCGCCCGATGGCGACCGCTTCCGCCTGGACCTCGAGCAGGTCGCCGATCCGCAGCCGGCAGCCGGCGAGGTGGTGGTGCGGGTCAAGGCGTGTTCGCTCAACTACCGTGACCTGGTGATGATCCGCAACGATCGCAAGCTGCCGATCGGCGGTCTGGTCCCGCTCTCCGATGGCGCCGGAGAGATCGTCGCGGTCGGTGCGGGCGTGCGTGACCGCCACAGCGGTGAACGGGTGGTCGCAGATTTCTTCCGCCGTTGGCCGCACGGGCCGTTCACGAAAACGGCGATGGATTCGGCCCAGGGCGGCGCGGTGGACGGCATGCTGGCGGAGCTGGTGGCGTTGCCGGCGGACGCCGTCCTGCCGATCCCCGAGCATCTCTCATTCGCCGAGGCGGCGACCCTGCCGTGCGCCGCGCTGACGGCGTGGAACGCATTGGTCACGCGTGGCGGCCTCAGCGCCGGACAGAGCGTGCTGGTACTGGGCTCGGGCGGGGTCTCGGTATTCGCCCTGCAGATCGCCCAGGCCTTCAAGGCCACGGTGATCGCCACCACCTCCACCCCTACCAAGGTCGCCAAGCTCACCGCGCTCGGCGCCACCTACGTCATCGACACCAAGGCACGCGCGGATTGGGAGGTCGCAGCCCTCGAACTGACCAGCAAGCGCGGCGTCGATCATGTGGTCGAGGTCGGCGGCGTCGGTTCGCTCGAACGTTCGATCAAGGCGGTGGCGCACCAGGGTCACATCGCGCTGATCGGCGTCCTCGCCGGCGCCCAGCCGCCGGGCAATCTCTTCAGCCTGGCGCACAAGAACGTCAACGTCAGCGGCATCTATGTCGGTTCGGTCGAGCACTTCACCGCCATGAACCGTTTCCTCAGCGCCCATCGGATCCATCCGGTCATCGATCGCGAGTTCGGCTTCGTCGATGCCGCGAAGGCCTATGACCACCTCGCCAGCGGCGCGCACATGGGGAAGGTGGTCGTCACCATCCCCTGAGGGATTCCCTCGCTCATCCAGGTGGACGCTCCATCAGCAGCTTGAACAGCGCGCTGTGGTCGAGCTGGTCGCCGAAAGTGGCGGCGAGCTCGGCGAACTGCGCCCTCGCCGTGCGCAGTTGTGGCAGCTCAAGGGCGTATTCGCCCGCCAGCGCGAGCGCGGTGTCGAGGTCCTTGATCTGATTCTTCACGGTTCCACCTGGGGCGGTGTCGCCGCTGAGCATGCGCGCGCCGTGCTCCTGCAGGATGCGACTGTCGGCGAACCCGCCTGCCAGCGCCGCGCGCACCGCAGCGGGATCGGCACCGGCGCGCGCGGCCAGGGTCAGCGCCTCAGCGACCGCGCCGATGGTGACGCCGACGATGACCTGGTTGGCCAGCTTGGCGATCTGGCCGGCACCCGAGGGTCCGACGTGGGTGGGACGACCGAGCGCGGAGAGGATCGGTCGGGCACGCTCGAACGTCTCGGCGTCGCCGCCCACCATGATCGCCAGGGTGGCGGCGGCGGCACCGCGGGTACCGCCGCTGACCGGCGCATCGAGATGTGCGATGCCGGTGGTTGCGAGCAGACGCGCATGCGCGCGCGCGAGGTGCGGAGCGATCGAGCTGAGGTCGATCACCAGCGCGCCTTTCCGCAGGGCCGCCGCCGCACCTTGACGCTCCAGCACCTCGCCGACCGCGGCGCCGTCGGTCAGCGAGATCATGAGGAGGTCCACGCCGGCCGCGAGCTCAGCGGGGGACGCGGCGTAGGCCGATCCGTGATCGAGCAGTGGCTGGACCTTGTCGCGCGTGCGGTTCCACACCGTCAGCTGAAAACCAGCCTTGAGCAGGTTGGCCGCCATGCGCGAGCCCATCAAGCCGGTGCCGATCCAGCCGATGCGGGTGCTCACGGCGCGACCTGGCCGCCGAGTTCATCGGTGATGAAATCGCTGATGATGTGGCGGGCATCGGTGTCAGCGCGGAAGCCGAGCGGCGCCGAGCGGCGAGTGCTGAAGCGCACCGGCCAGCCCTGGACGATGCGCACGATCTCCGCGTTCGGCGCGAACGACAGGCGCGCCGCCGCAGCCGCGCCACCGACCTCGGCGAGGGCGGCGACCATGTCGGCGACGGTCATGGTCAACCCTGGGAGCTGGATCGCCCGGGTGTGACCGAGGGCGGCGGCCGTGAGCGACGCGGCGTGCACGAAGCCGTCCACCACGCGTCGGACCGAGAGCAGGCACACCGGCGTCTCCGCCGGCACCGGGCAGGCATATGTGCGGCCCATCAGCGGCTCGCGCACCAGTGAACTGGCGAACGAGGACGCGGCCAGATTCGGCGCCCCAGGGCGGACCACGATGGTGGGCAGGCGTAGGCTGCGGCCGTCGATGAAGCCCTTACGGCTGAAATCGTCCACCAGGTGCTCGCCCACCACCTTCTGCATGCCATAGGAGGTCTGCGGAAACAGCGCGGTGTCCTCGCCGACTTCCGCCGGCAGCGGCCCGCCGTAGACCGCGGCC
>JANPIY010000161.1:0-14078 GCA_031425255.1 Planctomycetota bacterium | reverse complement strand
GACAAGACCCCGCTCAAGGCCGGCGAGATCTTCGATGCCACCGTGCTGCGCAAGGCCGCGCTGATCACCTTCTACGAAAAGCAGATCGCCCAGGCCAAGGCCGATGGCGTGCTGTTGTCGCTGCATCTCAAGGCGACGATGATGAAGGTCTCCGACCCCATCCTCTTCGGCCACGCCGTGCGGGTGTTCTTCAAGGACCTCTTCGCCAAACATGGGAATACTTTCAGCAGGCTCAGCGTCGACCTCAACAACGGCTTCGGCGATCTGGTGGCGAAGATCCAGACCCTGCCAGCAGAGCAGAAGGCCGCCATCGAGGCCGACATCAAGGCGGCCTACGCCAACGGTCCTGGGTTGTCCTACGTCAACTCCGACAAGGGCATCACCAATCTGCACGTGCCCAGCGACGTCATCGTCGACGCGTCGATGCCGGCGATGTTCCGCGCCGGCGGCAAGGTCTACGACGCGCAGGGCAAACTCGGCGATACCCTCGCGCTGATCCCCGACCGCAGCTATGCCGGCGTCTACCAGGCGACCAATGACTTCCTCAAGGCGCACGGTGCGCTCGATCCCAAGACCATCGGCAGCGTGCCCAACGTCGGCCTGATGGCGCAGGCGGCGGAGGAATACGGTTCGCACAACAAGACCTTCGAGATCGCCGCGGCCGGTACCGTCCGGGTTGTCGATGACGCCGGCAAGACGCTGTTCGAACACGCCGTCGCCGTCGGCGACATCTGGCGCGCCTGCCAGGCCAAGGACGCGGCGATCCAGGACTGGGTCAAGCTGGCGGTCAAACGCGCGCGCTTGAGCAATACCCCGGCGGTGTTCTGGCTCGACGAGCAGCGCGCACACGACGCGCAGGTCATAGCCAAGGTGAAGACCTACCTCGCCCAGCACGACACCAGCGGGCTCGACATCCGCATCATGGAACCTGCCGCCGCCTGCCGTCACACCCTGGAACGCATCAAGGCCGGTCACGACACCATCTCGGTCACTGGCAACGTGCTGCGCGATTACCTCACCGATCTCTTCCCGATCCTCGAGGTCGGCACCTCTGCCAAGATGCTGTCGATCGTGCCGTTGCTGAACGGCGGCGGCCTGTTCGAGACCGGCGCCGGCGGTTCGGCACCGAAACACGTCCAGCAGTTCACCGAGGAGAACTTCCTGCGCTGGGACAGCCTGGGTGAGTTCTTCGCCCTCGCTGCTTCCTTCGAACACCTCGGGGAGATGTTCCAGCACGCCAAGGCCAAGGTGCTGGCGGAGACCCTGGACGAGGCCAACGGCAAGTTCCTCGAATACGACAAGTCGCCCGCGCGCAAGGTTGGCGCCGGCATCGACAACCGCGGCTCGCATTTCTACCTCGCATTGTACTGGGCGCAGGCGCTCGCCGGCCAGGACAAGGACGCCGCGCTGAAGGCGATCTTCACCCCCATCGCTGCCAAGCTGGTCGCCAATGAAGCCAAAATCGTCGCCGAGATGATCGCGGTCCAAGGCAAGCCCACTGACATCGGCGGCTACTACCTGCCAGACCCGGCCAAGGCCAATGCCGCGCTGCGTCCGAGCGCGACGCTGAACGGGATCCTGGCGTCGATCTGATGGGAGCGCCGATTCCAGTCTCATGCGGTGAAGCCAGGATATCTGGCCGCAGAGGCGCAGAGGCGCAGAGGCGAAAAAATACCCTGCTTTGCCTTTCCTCTGCGTCTCCGCGTCTCTGCGGCCGATTTCTGCTTCGTTAGCTTAACACCTGCCGACTGCAGTCGGTGCTCCCGGCGCTCCGGCGTCCGCAACCAGAGGACCCGCCATGACCACCGACACCGACTCCTACGACCTGGTGGTCATCGGCAGCGGACCTGCTGGCAGCAGCGGCGCACTCGCAGCGTCCTTCTTCGGCAAGAAGGTGGCCATGGTCGAGCGCGCCAAGGAGGTGGGCGGCGCGGGGATCAACACCGGCACCATTCCGAGCAAGGCGCTGCGTGAGAGCGCACTGCTGCTGTCGGGCTCGCGGGCGCGCAAGCTGCTGGGCGTAAACATTTCGCTCAAGCACGAGACCACCATCCCCGAGCTGGCCTATCTCAGCGAACACGTCCAGAACGCCTTGCGCCGGCAGACCGAGATGCGCCTGCACCAGCGTGGTGCCACCCTGGTGCGGGGAGACGGCAGTTTCGCCGATTCGCACACCATCCGCGTCCAGACTCCCGAGGGCGCCGTGAAGCTGTTGCACGGCAAACACATCCTGATCGCTACCGGCTCATCCCCGGTACGCCCCCCGGAGTTCCCCTTTGCGCACCCGCGCGTGCACGACTCCGATGAGATCCTCGACATCACGGAGGTGCCGAAGCGTCTGGCGGTGGTCGGCGCCGGCGTCATCGGCGCCGAGTACGCGTGCACCTTCGCCGCCCTCGGGGTCGAGGTCCACCTGATCGATGGGCGTGACGGCCTGCTGCCTTTCCTCGACCGCGACATCTCGGCGGCGATCACCGCGGCGATGACGCGCAACGGCGTACGTTTCCACTGGAAGGAACGGGTGGTGTCGTGCAGCGCGCCGGCGGAGGGGGACATCCAGTTGACCTTGAGTTCAGGTGCAACCGTGAGCTGCAGCGATGTGCTGGTGGCCTCCGGACGCAGCAGCAATACCGAATCGCTGGCCCTGGCCGCAGCTGGCCTCGAACCCGGCAAACGCGGCCTGGTGCCGGTGAACGAGTGGTACCAGACGGTGGTGCCGCATATCTACGCCGCAGGTGACGCCGTCGGTCCGCCGGCCCTGGCGGCGACCGGCATGGAACAGGCGCGGGTGGCGGTCTGCCACGCCTTCGAGCTGATCAAGAAGACCTCCGCCACCATCCTGCCGACCGGCATCTACACCATTCCTGAGGCCAGCATGGCGGGCCTGTGCGAACAGCAGGTCAAGGACTCTGGCGAGCCGTACGTGGTGGGACGTGCCTCCTACCGTGACAATCCGCGCGGACGTATGACCGGGGACCAGGACGGACTGCTCAAGCTGATCTTCCGTAAATCCGATATGCGCCTGCTGGGGGTGCATGTGGTCGGCGAACAGGCCACCGAACTGGTGCACATCGGCCTCATGGCCTTGATGACCGAGAGCGGAGCGGAGCTCTTCAATCGCGTGTGCTTCAATTATCCGACGCTGGGCGATCTCTACAAATATGCGACCTACGATGCGATGACCCAGGGTCTGGATGGCCGTCGCGTGATGGAGGCATCAATCGATTCGTGAAGGGGGCCGCGGCAGAGAGCGATGGCCGCTGGCCACCGCTCTCTCCCACTCGGTCTTCACCTGCCCAATTTCGCCGCGATCCCCGCCACGTGTTTGCCCTGGTAGAGCCCGATCTTCCGTTCGTTCTCGCTCAATGCGCGTTCGCCCTTGGGGCCGGCGATGGTGGTCGCGCCGTAGGGCGATCCGCCGGTGATCTCAGCCAGGGTCATCTGCTCCTGCGCCGCGTACGGACAACCGACGATGACCATGCCCTGGTGGTAGAAGAAGGTGCTCAGCGACAGCAGCGTGGTCTCCTGGCCGCCGTGCTGGGTGGCGGTCGAGGTGAACATGCTGGCGACCTTGCCGATCAGTGCGCCCTTGGCCCACAGGCCGCCGGTGGCGTCGAGGAAGGATTGCATCTGCGCGCAGACGCTGCCGTAGCGGGTGGGTGAACCGATGATGATGGCGTCGGCCTCGGCCAGGCCTTCGACGGTGGCGATGGGGATGTGCGCGAAGGCCTTCTTCGCGGCGGTGGCGCCCATCTTCTCCAGCACGGAGGGTGGCAGGGTCTCGGGGACCTGTAGGACGCTGACCTTGCTGTCGGGCACCTGACGTGCGCCTTCGGCGATCGCCTCGGCGAGATGCCAGACGTGCCCGTACACGCTGGCGAAGATCACTTGGATGTTGGTGGTCATGGGTGTCCTTGGGCGAGGTTGAAAAAAGCGTCCACGGCAGCACTGGTGTCGCGGACGGTCGCCGACCATGGTTCGCCACGACGGGTCCGCCAGTCGTCGCCCCGAGGGCTTCCGCGGCTGGGTCGAGCGGGGCGGTGGGACGCACCGCTCTTGGTGATCGCCTCCCAGCACCTGCGCACCATGCTCCCCCGCCATGGCTGAACACCCTCCTTCCGATCCGTCCCGGGCTGGGCTTCTCACGGTGATGGCCGAGGCGCCGGCCTCGGTCATGTTGATCGCACTGAGCGTGGCGGTCGCGGTGCTCTCAGGTCTGGGCGAGGACCTCAAGGTCCTGACCTGGCTCACGCTGGCGGATTTACGCGGCTTCGACCGCAGTATCGAAACCGGCCTGCAGGCGTTGCTGCGCGGCGAGGTCTGGCGGCTGGTGACGCCGATCTTCATCCACTTCGGCATCCTTCATCTGGTCTTCAACATGTTGTGGATGAAGGATCTCGGTCCGCTGATCGAACGCCGCTGGTCGACCCGGACGTTGCTGGCGCTGGTGCTGGTCTCGGCCGTGGTTTCCAACCTCGTGCAGTTCGTGGTGAATTGGGATTTGAGATCGGGAGTGCGCTACGCCAACGCCCTGTCGGGCGGCATGTCAGGCGTGGTCTATGCCCTGCTCGGCTACGTGTGGATCCGCGGACGCTTCGATCCTACTGCAGGCATCCGGCTGCCGCCTTCGATCGTGTGGATGATGCTGGGCTGGCTGGTGGCGTGTATGACCGGCATCCTCGGGCCCATCGGCAATAGCGCCCATGTGGTCGGACTCCTGATCGGTGCAGCGTGGGGGTGGGTGGCGGCGCAACTCAGCATCCGTGCGGCCCGGCCACGTCCGGATGGCTGGGCCTGACCCGTCTGCGGCTGGCGCCGAGCGAACGGGCGACCAGCGCGCCGAGCGCGTGGGAATAGCCGCAGGTGGACTCGTACCAGCGGCGCAGCACGCTCCGCGGCCAGCGTGTGCGCCCGGCGTGGCAGACTTCGCGGGAAGGCTCTGCCACTCCAGACCCGTGCATGGTTTCCATCCTTTTTCCCTGAGGCCACTCCATGCACTCCCTCCTTCGGCTGTGGTCCTGTCATTTCCTCTGGATGATCGTGACGTTGATGAGCGGGGCGGGCACGGTGCTCGCTGCCGACGTAGCGAAGGGTCCCAAGACCACCATTCCCGAGGAGAAGGACCGGCCGCGGCACGATCACTTCCTCACCATCGCCAAGGCCGGCGGCGTCGACGTGCTGTTCATGGGCGATTCCATCACCGATGGCTGGCGCGACGGTGGTCGGACGGTGTGGGACAAGTTCTTCGCGCCGCTCAAAGCCGCCAATTTCGGCATCGGCGGCGACCGCACCGAGCACGTCATCTGGCGACTGCGTAACGGCGAGCTGGAAGGCATCCAGCCCAAGCTGGTGGTGCTGATGATCGGCACCAACAACAGCGATCCGGCCGAGGACATCGCACTGGGCATCAAGACCATCATCAAAGACATCAACGAACGCTCGCCCGTGAGCCGGATCCTGCTGCTGGCGATCTTTCCCCGCGGCGAGAAGCCGGCCGGACGCGAGAAGAACGAAGCGGTCAACAAGATCATCAGCGGCTACGCCGACAACCGCCGCATCGTCTTCCAGGACATCAACGCCAGCTTCCTCACCGCCGACGGCACCCTGGGCAAGGACATCATGCCGGATCTGCTCCATCCTAACGAGAAGGGCTATCGGATCTGGGCGGAAGCCATCATCGACACGGTCAAGCAGATGCTGCAGGAGGACCCCAGCCGACTGATCCCCACCTTCACCACGCCGTCGGCCATCCCCAAGGTGGCCAAGCTCGAAGCGCTCATCAGCGCGGGCAAGGTCGGCGTCGGCGTCAAATCACTGGAGAAGCTCCTCGACGACAAGGCGGAGAAGAATGCCCAGGCGGCCAAGGCCAGTCTGGCGGTGGTCACCACCTGGAAGGAAGGCATCGATGCCGAGATCGTGCGGGTGCAGAAAGAGGGCGACGTGTTCCTGGCCGGCGAATTGCTCGGCGGCATGGCCACCAGCTATGCCGGCAGTGACACCGCCAAGAGCTACCAGGAACAGGCCAGCGTGCTCAAGAAGGACCCCGCCTATGCCGCCGGTCTGGCTTATCAGAAGCTCAAAGCGATCCCCTTCGCCGAACGCAAGGACCCCCGCTTCGGCAAGATGGTCGAAGCCTTCCTGAAGAAGTTTCCCGACGGGTATTACGCCCGCCAGGCGCAGGCGCTGGCGCCGAAGGAGTAGGTCCTGGAACGACCCGAGGCCCATGACCGCAAGTAGCGACGCTGTACAGATCGCCGCCTCTTCCGCTTTTGCTGCGCGGGCGTATCAGCATCTCCCGCAGGAGGCTTCCATGTCAGCGGTCAATCTCATCGGTGGTGAAAAGGGTGGCGTCGGCAAATCGGTGGTCTCGCGCCTGTTGGCGCAGTATTTCATCGATCACAAGATCCCCTTCATCGGTTTCGATACCGACCGGTCGCATGCCTCATTCCAGCGTTTCTATGGGGCTTTCGCCGACCACACCGTGATCGACGACTATGCCAGCCTCGACCGCATCGCCGAGGCCATCACCGAGGAGCCGACGCGTCAGGTGCTGGTCGATCTGGCGGCCCAGACCATGCCGCCGCTGGCGCGCTGGATCGAGGACTCCGGTGTGGTCGAGCTGATGGCGCAGACCCACGTCCCCCTGCGTTTCTGGCATGTGATGGACGACGGCATGGATTCCCTCAGTCTGCTCGGAAAGCTGCTCGCCACCTACGGCAATGCCGTGGCGTATGTGATCGTGCTCAATCACGGCCGCGGCGCCGATTTCAGCACCTTCCATGGCTCCGAACATAAGCGCCGGGCGTTGGAGCTGGGTGCGACGATCATCGAGCTGCGTCAGCTGCATGAGGCCTCGATGCGCAAGATCGACCGTCAGAACGCCAGCTTCTGGGCGGCGGTGAATCATCGCGGCACGCCGGAGGCATTGGGCATGCTCGAACGCCAGCGGGTGAAGATCTGGTTGGCGCGCAGCTATGAGGACCTCGGCCGCGTGGTCGGGAGCAAGAAGAGCGACTGAGGTCAGCGGATGGCCGCCGTCCATGGTGCGTCCGCCGGCCCGGTCCGAGATCAGCCGGAATAGGTATTTGGAATCTGCCGATCGGGCCTGAGCATGCCCAGCTCACCAATCACCAAGGAACATCCCATGGTCAAAGAGAAAAAAGTGACGCGCGAGGCCAAGAAGGCACCCGCCAAGACGATGAAGGAAAAGCGCGCCGACAAGGCTGCCAAGCGCTCGAAGTGATCCCGCGTCGGCCTGCCCTCGGGCTGGCCGACGGTTGGATGCCATCGGTAAACGACTCGACCCGGCGCTTTCGCGCCGGGTCGGTCTGCTTTATCGGACGAACATCGCAGATGCGATGATCGTGGTTCAGCGCGCGTAGCTTCCGCCGCCGCCGCCAGCACCGCCGGCGCGAGGACCCTTGGCGCGGTCTTCGGCGGGACGGACGGTGACGGCACGGCCGTCGACCTGGGTGCCGTTGATCGCAGTGATGGCCTTCTGGCCAGCAGCGTCATCGGTCATCGTCACGAAGCCGAAGCCGCGGCTCTTTCCGGTGTCGCGATCGTTGACGATCTTCGCACGTTCGACGTTGCCATGGGTGGAGAACATGGCTGACAGACGGGCATCGTCGATCGACCAGGACAGGTTGCCTACGTAGAGTTCCAACTGGATAACCTCGGGATGGACGCACGGGGGCGTCCTCTGGTGACGCCTTCACGGCGTCGGTATGGGCGCTACCCGCGCCCTGGGGTTTGTCGGCATCGGGCCGACAACGGGCGGAGACTAGCCAAGCGGGGAGTCGGGCACCAGACAATAATTTTCGTCTCGCGCTCCGAGAGGCTGGTGGCTGGTGGCCGAGGGCAGGCCGAATCGACATTCAACGCAGAGACTACCGGCCTACCGGCCCAGCGGTGTTCGATGCCAACTCGGAGGATCCTCACCGTGGTTGCGACGCGGGGTGCTGAGCCACTGCCATGGATATTGAGTCCTCGTCCTGGACGCGCACGGTACCACCGCCTGCACTCCGCTGGAGGTCCCATGCGTCGCCTGCTCATCGCTGTCCTGTTCGTGGGTGTGATCGCGCTGCAGCTCGGCGCAGGTGAGGACAAACCGCCAGCGCCTCGCCCACCGCCGGTGGTATCGCCGGAGATCCTGGCCGATCACAGCGTGGTCTTCCGCATCAAGGCGGCACAAGCCAAGGAGGTCAGCGTGCGTGGCCAATGGGCCAAGGATCCGCTCGCACTCACCCGCGACGAACACGGCGTGTGGAGCGCGACGGCGGCCACCATCCCCGCCGGGGTATGGGAATACAGCCTGGTGGTCGATGGGGTGACGATGATCGATACGGGGAACGCCGCGATCAAGCCGATGCGGGAACCGCGCACCAGCATCCTGCATCTGGCCGCCACCCCGGCGCAGCCCTGGGACCTCCAGGACCACCCGCACGGTTCGCTGCACACCCACCTCTACCAATCGAAGGCACTGGGCGCACCTCGCGAGCTGATGGTCTACACGCCACCTGGCTATGAACGTGGCACCGCCACCTATCCGCTGCTGGTGCTGCAGCATGGTTCCGGAGACAACCAGCAGACCTGGACCGCGCACGGCAAGGCCAACCTCATCCTCGATCACCTCATCGCCGCTGGCCGCGCGCAGCCGATGGTGGTGGTGATGCTGTCCGGCCATCACCCCGCCCGGGTGATGACGGAGACCGAGCCAGCCAAGCGCCGGGCGCAGGCGCAGGCGGCGTTTCGGGATGAGCTGCTGCTGGACGCGTTGCCGCTGCTGGACGCGATCTATCGCGTCGATCGCGAACCAGCACGGCGCGCGATCGCCGGTCTGAGCATGGGCGGTGGCCAGTCACTCGGTGTCGGCCTCGCCCATTCCGACCGTTTCGGCTGGGTCGGCGCGTTCAGCGCAGCGCCGCCCGACCTCGACCTGATCCAGGCGACGCTCGGCGATGCGGCCGGCACCAATGCGAAATTGAAGCTGCTGTGGATCGCCTGCGGCAAGGACGACTTCCTGCGCGTACGCAACGAGACCTTCATCACCGTGCTGAAGGAGAAGGGCATCCAGCACGAATGGGTGCTGAGCGAGGGCGGCCATTCCTGGCCGGTGTGGCGGCAGTACCTGGTCGATTTCCTGCCGCGGCTGTTCGTCGTCACACCCTGACGCGCCACGCGCTGCTACCGGGGACGGCGGCTAGCGCACACCTCACGAGGTCATCCATGCGGCATCTCATTCCCGCGCTCCTTATTCTGCTTGGCAGCAACGTGGCATCCGCGTGGGCGGAGGAGCTGCCGAAGATCGTCCAGGACCAGTTGGCGGTGGTGCAGCCAGCGCTCGACAAGGCGCAGGCCGAGTACCGCAAGAAGGTCCAGGATGAGAACGGCAAACTGGTCACCGTGATCCAGAAGGCGATGGAGAAGGCGACCAGGGCGGGAAAACTCGACGATGCCTTGGCGCTCAAGAGCGCGCTGGAGCGCGCCAGATCCGGCGACCTGATCAAATCCTTCCTTGAGCCCAGCACCACCGACCTGCTCGGCAATCCGCGCGGTGCCGGCGGCGCGGGCGCAACCGGTGACGGCCCGGCGGCCGTCACGCTCTCCACCGGCGACCCGGTCGCGAGCCTGGCGCCCAACCAGCCGATCTTCAACAACCGTGACTACCTCATCAGCGAAGTCTCGAAGGAACTGGTCGGACTGAGTTACTCCCAACGCTCCTTCAAGGAGCCCGCACCCTGCACCATCACGGTCGTCAGCGGCGGGATTCTGTACGTCGCCGTCGGCGTCCCCAGCGAAGGCCTGGACTTCGCAGGCCTGGGCTTCACCCCCACCGAGCTGTTCATCGCCTGCGCCACCGATCGCCTGGCGGTGGTGAAGAAGGCCGTGCGCGCGGGCGACACCATCACGCTGGCGCCATCCGCCAAGACCAGCTCCATCCCGATCTGGAAGGCGGTGAAGTAGGCATCACCTCGTGAGGGAGGGCCGACCTCACTCGATGCGATAGAGATGCGTCTTGGTGCGCACGATCAAGGCCTTGTCCACCACCGCCGGGCTGGCCATACAGCCTTCGTCGAGGGTGTTGGTTGCGAGCACGGTGAAGGTGGCGCCAGGCTGCACCACCGTGGCCTTGCCGCGCGCGTCGAAGAAATATATGCGCCCGTCGGCGAGCACCGGCGAGGCGGCAAAGTCGGCGCCGATGCGTTCTTTGTAGATCTCCTTGCCGGTGGCGACGTCGAGGCAGAGCAGGATGCCGCTGTCGTTGACGATGTGGACACGTCCGTCGACGAGGATCGGCGAGGGCTGCGAGAGGCTGGGGAATTTGACCTTCCAGGCGACGTGGCTGGCAGTGGCGTCGCCGCTGGCCCCGCCCAGGCGGATGCCCCACACCTGCGAGGTGTTGAAGGCGGTGTTGAGGATGAGCATCCTTCCATCGCTGACCGGCATGGTGGCGTTCGAATAGCCGGTGAAGTCGACGAACCAGAGCTCCTTGCCGGTGAGGGGATCTTGCGCGTACAGCCGTTCCGCACCGCTGGTGATCGCCTGATCCTTGCCATCGATGGTCATGATCAGCGGAGTGCTGAAGCACTTGCGACTCTCGGCCGAGACCTTGGCCAGGCGAGCGGTGGCCGAACGGTCCTGCCGCCACGCGACTGCCCCGGTCCTGGTATCGAGCGCGACCCCGTATTGCGCGTCGATGCCGTCGCAGGTCAGCAGCAGCTGGTCGCGGTAGAGCACCGGTGAGCCGCCGGCACCGACCGCGTGGTCGACCGTGAGACCGCGATTCGCCCACAACGTCTTGCCATCGGCGATCGCCAGGCAAGCGGTGCCCATGGTGCCGAAGTGCACATAGAGCCGGTCGCCGTGCACCACCGGGGTCGGCGACGCGTGCGAGTTGCGCGCATGCTTGGCCGGCACCACGTCGTTGTGGAAGACCTCCACGTCCCAGGCGATCTTGCCGCTGGCGAGATCGATGCGGTAGGCATGCAGTGAACGGCCATCGTCGAGCGCGCTGGTGAGATAGACCGCGCCCGCAGCGACCACCGGTGAGGACCAGCCAGTCCCGGTGATAGGCGTCTTCCAGGCGATGTGCTCCTGTTCGCTCCAAGTCAGCGGCAGGCCTTTGGCAT
Source organism: Planctomycetota bacterium (assembly GCA_031425255.1). Taxonomy (GTDB): domain Bacteria; phylum Planctomycetota; class UBA11346; order UBA11346; family UBA11346; genus BOG-1363. Next base: position 2,946 of record JANPIY010000161.1, on the reverse strand, counting down.
CAGCGATGCCCTGTGCCGTCGGTCCACGCATCTGCGGCCAGGCATCGGCGGCGGTCAGAGGGCCCAGCCAAGCGAGGGTGGCGATAGTGATGATCAGCAGGGACGGTTTCATGGGCGCAGCATTCTCGTCTTTTGCATCCGTGCCAGTCAAGGGAGTGGATCCCGGTCATGGTCTCCACGGACTCGATGACCTCGCCCCGATAATGCGCTTTATCAGCGATCACATCCTGCGCCCACGTCTAAGAGCAGGCACCGGCAAAAAGGGACACCGCTCGTGGGTGGTCTCTCTCGGGCGAATCGATCTCAGAGGGCTTAGACCGACGCTCGGATTAGTGCTGGCCAGAAGCATGGCAGGTGCTATCAGGCACACCCTGTACCGAGGTCGCCCGTTTGTCGCGGTCGCCTTTCTCGGACTGCGCGAGGTCCCCATGTCCCTGCTCCGCCATTTCCACAACACCACCCGCGGTCTGCTCATCGCAGCGATATCCTTTGCCGCTGCCTGCACAGCGATCGCCGCCGATCCGCCGCTGGGCGAGTGGCCGACGCAGGCTGGTGGTATGGCTCGCACCGGCGCGGTCGTCGGTTCCGTGGCGACCCGCCGTGTGCAGATCGCCTGGGCGAAAGAGGTCGCCAGCGTGCCCTCGAGCCCGGCGGTCGTTGGAGGCCGGATCTTCTTCACGGGAAATGATGGTCTGGTCGCATGCCACGACGCACGCACTGGGTTGGAGATCTGGCGCCGGACCTTGCCATCGGCTCATTCCGTCACCCCCCCGACCGTGGTCGGCGGACGGGTGTTCCTGACGCGTTTCTACAGCAGCACATCCCAGGCTCTGGCACTCAATGCGACGGATGGGGCCACCATCTGGTCGACCCCCGTCCTATCGCAATGGGAGACCTACGGCGCTCCCTGCGTCCTCGACGGGCGGGTGTTCACGGGTGGCGGGAGCTATGGCGGCCTCTATGGTTTCGACCAGGCGACGGGCGCCCAGTTGTTCTTCAATTCCAGCTTGCCGCAGGTGGATCGCTGGGCGCCCTCCGCGGCCGGGACTGGGCTGCTGACCTGGATCCAGGGGACGGTCCGTCGCCATATCCCCAGCACCGGGGTGGTCGAGCGCAGCGTGGTGCTCGATACGAATCCCGCTTATCAGGAATCCCAATGGGCGGCGGTGACCCCCGACCGCGCGGTGATGGTCTCCGCCAACGGGATCTACAGCGTCCATCCCACAACCCTGACCCGGCAATGGACGGTCTCGGGAACGGGCTTCGGGGGATCGCCGGTCCTCAGCGGCGATTCGCTATTCGTGCTCTCGGCGAGCGGAGTCCAGCGTCGTACCGCCACAACGGGAGCCCTGATGGCGACCTCGACCGAGACCGGCAACGTGGTCGGAGCCAACCCGCTTCTGGTCACTGATGATGCGGTGATCGTCTCAACCTCGGGATCGACCTACTATTCGACGACCGGCTCGACCTGGATCCTTGATCGCACGACTCTGGCCTTGCGCCAGCGTCTGCCCTTCGGCGGCAAGCTGGTGGCGGCCGATGGCGCGCTCTTCATCGCTGATGAAAGCCCATCACGCCTCATCCGCCTCGATCTGCACGATGCGGCGGCAGATGCGGCGGTGAACATCGCAGCGATGAAGAACGGGGTGCCCATCCTCGCAGGTGGCACCACCAGCGGCGAGATCGACGTCAGCGTCACCATCCGCAATGCCATTGGCCAACATGCGCAGATCTATGGCAACTTCGTGGTGCTGCACTCGATGGATCACGATGCGATGATCGACACCTCCCCGTGGACGATGACCCTGCGGGTCGACACCCGGCGCTTCTTCGATGGTGAGAATCTGCTGTCGGTACACGTCCATCCGCACAACCACCATGATGGTCGCCATACCACCGACTTCACCTTCGCGACCTTCCGTTTGAGCACGGCGAATGGTTTGCCGGCGTCCAGCGGCGACCGCCTGCTCCCACAGTTCAGACCCAGTGGATATCCGTTCGTCGGCGCGCAGGTCGTTCCCGCCCAGGGAGGATCCTGGCCCATCATCCGCAGCAGCGGCGAACTGGTCGATGACGGCGCGACCTACGGCGTGGATCAGTTCCCGAACAACCCGGGTCCCATCCAGATCATCTCGCATCTGGGTACCTCGGTCTTGGGTCGCGCACGCTGGCATCAACAGCTGCCGCCCTTTGGCGACCTGCAGCTGATCGATGGCGTCGACGCCCGTCCTTTCCTGTCGGCACAGCCGGCCTTGGCTCGCATCGTTTACTTCTTCACGGATCGCGCCGGGCGGGCCAATTATTATACCGAGAACATCTTGCTGCCGGGGCTGACGCCGGCCGATACGGTGGAGGTGCCCGTGCCGTTGATGCATGGCCATCTGCTCAACCTGCATGATGGCGACCACTTGGTTGCTGACGACACCGAAGGCTTCACCGCCTGGGTCAAGGTGGTAGCGCCGCTGCCGCATGCCGACCGCTACCGTTCGCTGACGCTGTGGATCGGCAACCGTGCGGTTGCGGTGGTACGCATGCAGCCATTCATCGACGCGATTCCGGCCGGGGGTGCTAACTGCATCATCCCGGTTGTCATCCCGGCGAGCGAAATCGCAGGGCTGCTCGCGGCGCGTGATCGCGGTGAAAGCAGCGCTGCCTTCGCCATCTGGATGGATTTCAATCGTGGCGACCAGGATGTTCAGATCGACGTAGCCAATATGCCCAATGGTGAACACCTGCACCTCAACAGCGTGCGCCTTTCCTCGACATCCTGGCCCTGGGGCGCACCGACCATCAGCATCACCAGCCCCTACGAGAATGAGGCGGTCGGCGCCCAGCCTCTGCAGCTGCGTTATGCGAAATGGGGAAATCTCACTGGCGTTACCCGTGCTCTGGTCTCCATCGATGGTGGCGCGGCGGTGACGGATGCCGGCTTCGATGGTGTGATGC
>JANPIY010000160.1:0-11282 GCA_031425255.1 Planctomycetota bacterium | reverse complement strand
AACCGTTCGACCGAAGCCATGACGGTGTTCGCCGTGCAGATCGCCGGCCTCTTTCCGCTCATTCACACCGGTCGTCCGTGGGTCGACTTCTGGCTGATGCCCTACCCCAACGACCGCATGTTGTGGCCCAACCTCAAGTCGGCGATCGTGTGGGACGTCTTTGCCCTCACCGCCTACGCCACCACCTCGATCATCTTCTGGTACTTCGGCCTGATCCCTGACTTCGCCACCGTGCGCGATCGCGCGACGAACAAGTGGCAGCGCATGATCTACTCGGTGCTGGCGATGGGCTGGCGCGGCAAAGCCAACGACTGGGTGCACTACGAACGCGCGTATTCGCAGTTCGCCTGGATCGCCACCCCGCTGGTGATCGGCATGCACTCGACCATCGCCATCCTGGCGGCGATCGGCAAGGTCCCCGGCTGGCACGCGACGATCTTCGGGCCGTACTTCGTCTCCGGCGCGATCTTCGGCGGCCTGGCCATGGCTATCGTCTTCCTCATCCCGATGCGCTCGATGCTCAAGCTCGAACGCTACATCACCATCGACCACCTCGAGAAGCTGGCCAAGGTCATGCTCGTCTGCGGTCTGCTGGTGAGCTACGTCTACATCATGGAGTTCTTCGGCGCCTGGTGGTCGGAGTCGACCTATGAACGCCACCAGTACATCTACCGCGTGCTCGGCAACTGGTCCTTCGCCTGGTGGATCATGATGGTCTGCAACGTCGCCATCCCCCAGCTGCTGTGGTTCCGGGCGATCCGCCGCAACCTCATCGCCTTGATGCTGATCGGCATCGCGGTGAACATCGGCATGTGGTTCGAGCGCTTCGTCATCATCTCGCTCTCGGTGATGCAGGACCACCTGCCCTCGTCGTGGGACTACGCCTTCACCTTCCGTACCTTCGACTGGTTCATCCTGGGCGGGTCGTTCGGCCTGTTCTTCTTCTTCATCCTCGGCTTCTGCCGCGTGGTGCCGGTGATCTCGATCGCCGAGATCAAAGCCCAGCTGCTCAAACCCAAGCACACCACCGGGGGGGGCGATCACCATGGTTGAGGCGAAACCCATCGTTGCCGGCTACTACCGCGACCAGCAGCGTTTCACCGACGCCTGTGGTGCGGCGATGGCGGCCGGCCATCAGCCGGAAGCCTTCACGCCCTACCCGGTGCATGGCCTCGATGCCAAGCTCGGCATCCCGCGCAGCCTGATCGGGCGCCCGGTGCTCAGCGTCATCCTCATCGGCTTCCTGCTCGGGCTGCACCTGGCGTGGTACACCCAGGCGCAGGACTGGCCGCTGATCGTCGGCGGCAAGCCGTACTTCGCCTGGCAGACCTTCGTGGTGGTGATCATGGAGACCGGATTGCTCCTGGGGGCGCTCGCCAACATGGGCCTGGCGCTGCACCTGTGCCGCCTGCTGCCGGATCCCAATACCCGCCTGATCAATGATCGCATCACCGATGACACCTTCGCCCTGGTGCTGCCGGTGGCGGTGAACCGCGACGCGGCGCTGCTGTCGGCGTGGTTGCACGCGCACGGCGCGGAAGAGGTCCAGATGCTCGGTGTGATCACCACCACGCCGGCCGAGGAGCTCGCTCATGCGTAGGCCGATGGCAATCCACCTGCGCCTGCTCGCCGCCGCCTGCGTGGCGATGGCTTTCGGTGGCTGTGGCGAAAGCGAGAAGTCCTCACGCGGCCTCGACTACATGCCCGAGATGTACAACCATCCTGGCTACAAGTCGCAGACCACCCGTGCGGTGATCGACGGCAAGACCGTCCGCCATGTGCCGATGATGCTGCAGCCGGTCGCCGGCACGGTGTCGCGCGAGGGCGCCGGCTACACCATCGCGCTGACCGACAGCGCTGGCGCCAAGGCGCTGGTCAATCCGCAGCCCGCTACGGCGTCGGTGCTCAAGCGTGGCCAGCTCCTGTTCAACCGGACCTGCGCCATGTGCCATGGCCGCGATGGCGAGGCCGCCAACGGCTACGTCGCCCCGACCAAGGAACGTCCAGACCGCTTCGGCGGCATCCCGTCGATCCATACCCAGAACGTCGCACTGATGAGCGACGGCGAGATCTACCACATCATCAGCCTGGGCCGCAACCGCATGCCCGACCTCGCCGCTCAGCTGCTGCCGGCCGACCGCTGGGCGGTGGTGCATTATTCCAAGGCGCTGGCGCGCGCGACGCAGGCGGTCAGCGATGCGGAGAAACGCCTGGCCGAGCTGCAGAAGCTCACGGCTCCGGGTGCGGCGAAAGCCGGCGACGCCGAGACCAGGGCCGAGCTCGCCGCCACCGCCGCCATCATCGCGCAGAAACAGCGCGATCTGCAGTTGATCCAGCAGGGTGGCGACGGCGACGCGTTCATCCCGCCGAAACCGCCGGTGCCCGAATACGTCAAGCCCTCGTGGGCAGTGGAGAAGTAGACCGTGGAGCAACCGACCACCGTTTCGAGCACCCCGCTGGGCGGGACCCGCCTGCGTGCCGCCTGCGCCGCCCTGGTGCTGATCGGCCTGGCGACCTTCGTCGGCATGCTGTTGTTCGCCGATGCCCAGCACGCCTGGGCGGCCCTGTTGCAGGGCATGCTGATCCCGACCTTCGTCGCCATCGGTGGCCTGTTCTTCATCGCCGTGCATAGCGCCGCCAACTCGACCTGGACCACGCCGCTGCGGCGGGTGATGGAGGGTCTCACCGCTGGCATCCCGCTGGTCGCGCTCGCCTTCATCGCCATCGCCGCCGGTGGCGGCGCCTATCTCTACGAATGGGTCCACCTGGCCGACAACCAGGCCGCCCATCACGGCCTGTTCCACGCCCACCACACCGCCGGTCTGGACAAGTCGGCGTGGATGACCCCGACGCGCTGGATCGCCACCACCATGGGCATCATCGCCATCTGGTGGCTCTTCCGTTTCGGCTTCGTGCGTCTGAGCCTGGCGCAGGATGCCGGCAGCGACATCAAGGCGCGCCATGTGCGCCTATCGATCATCTGGCTGATGGTGATGGCGCTGACCTTCACCATGTTCTGCTGGGACATGGTCCTGGCCCTGCACGTCAATTTCATTTCGACGATGTGGGGCGTCTACTGCTTCACCAGCGCGGTGCAGACCTTCCTCGCGGTGCTGGTGCTGGTGGTATTGTGGCTGCGCCAGGGGCCGATGGCCGGCACCGTGCGCGCCCACACCCTGCACGACCTCGGCACCTGGACCCTGGTGTGGAGCGCGTTCTGCGCCTACATCGGTTTCGCCCAGTACCTGGTGGTCTATTACGCCAACCTCGATGAGGAGACCTTCTTCTTCCTGATGCGCATGCAGCATGGCTACGGCCACGCCTATTTCGCCGAGCTGGTCCTGCGTTTCCTGGTGCCTTTCACCGTCTTGATGAGCCAGAGCATGCGCGCCCGCCCGCTCGCCATGGGCGTGGTGTCGGTGATCGTGCTGTTGGGCAACTGGATGGACTGGTCCTGGCTGATCATGCCGGCCTTCTCGCCCAACGCCTATCGTGGCTTCTACGACCTCCCGACGCTGCTGGTCGGAGCCGGTTTCGCTGGCGGCATGCTGCTGCTGGCCCTCGCCTTCTGGCGCAAACATGGCGTGCTGCCCAAGGGCGATCCCGCTCTGCAGCCCACCATCAACGCGGAGCACCTGCACTGATGTCTGCCGCCCACGACGACACCCATCCGCACGCGCCCGAGCAGCCGGAGTTCTCCCACCCGCTGCTGTGGACGGTGTGCATCCTCGCGATCATGACCTTCCTGGCGTGGTTGTTCTTCCACTACCTGTTCCAGGGCATGCATGTGGCGCGCCACCAGGAGCGCATCGTCGTGCACCAGGTCGGCGAAGCCGAGCCCGACCACGACCAGCTCAGCCGCAACAACAGCCCGGAGGTGGTCGACGCCGGGGCGGCGATCTACAACGCCAAATGCGCTTCCTGCCATGGTGCGCAGGGCAATTCCAATCCGACCAATCTCAAGCCGGTGCCGCGTAATTTCCACACCGACACCTGGAAGAACTCCAATGGGGGCAGTCCCTTCGCGCTCTACCTGGTCCTGACCAAGGGCCTCGGCACCATGCCCGCCTTCCCTGGGCTGACGCCCGAGCAGCGCTATGCGGTCAACCACTACATCGTCGAGACCTGGACCAGGAAGCTCAACCCGACGGCCTATGTCGCGGAGAACACCGAGAGCCTGAAGAAACAGATCCCGCCCCCGGGCGTTGCCGGCGCTCATGGCCATGCACGCCGTCCCGACCGCGTCGAGCCCAAGGCCCCGGTGCTGCCGTTGCTCGCTGGCATGGCCATGGTCGAGCAGCCGCAGATCGCGGCGGTGCGGGTGTGGGCGGCGCAGGCGCGCAAGGCGGCAGGTGAAGACCGCGCCGAGGTGGCCCAGCGTTTCCTGCGCCTGGTCGAGGCCGAACCCGGCCTCGGCGTGCTGGTGCGAGCCGCGGTGCGCGACGGCGACCGCCAACGCTTCGACGCCCTGCTCGCCGGTTCCGACGGCAGCGGTGCGGTGCATCCGGATTTCAGCCTCGCGTCAGCCGACCAGCTCGGCGGCCTCTTCGCCTTGCTCAAGGGAGTGCAGTGATGCTCCGTCGTCTGTATCTGATCTGTCTGGTGGCGCTCACCATGGCGGCGCACACCACCGCGGCGGTGCCCGCCAGCGCGGCTGATCCGGTGGTGCCGGTGGTGGCTATGCCCGCCACGCCGGCCGCGGGCGATCCGATCGACCGTGACGTGGAGCTGTTCAATCCCAACATCTACCTCATGGATGCGACGGGCGATGGCCCCAAGTTTGTCACCAAGAGCGCTTTCGCCGATCCCGCCAGCGACGTTGCGCGCGAGGTCGCATCAGTGACCTGGTTCACCTCGCTGGTGTTCCTGCCCTTCCTGGTGCTGCCGCTGCTGCTGCTGGTCTATGTGATCTTCAAATTCCGTGACCAGGGCGATGGCCGCAAGCCGGCGACCTTCACCGGCAACCACACGCTGGAGATCGTCTGGACACTCATCCCGTGCGTGGCGCTGGCGATCGTCAGCCTGCCGACGTGGTTCGTGCTCGACTGGATGGAAGCCCCACCCGAGCACAAGAAGGACCGCATGTCGGTGCGCGTGGTCGGCAAGCAGTTCGCCTGGGACTACAAATACCTGGGCATGTTCAAGGACCCCAAGGCCGAGGAGAAGCAGGAGATCACGGTCGGCCAGTTCCTCGGCATCCAGGAACCGCTGATCCTGATGAAGGGCCGCACGGTCCAGCTGCACATGACCTCCGACGACGTCAATCACGCCTGGTGGATTCCCGCCTTCGGCGTGAAGAAGGACTGCATCAAGGGCCGCGATACCTATGCCTGGTTCACGCCTGACACCCTCGGGGTGTACAAGGGCCAGTGCGCCGAACTCTGCGGCGATGGCCATGGCATCATGATCATCAGCTCGGTGGTGGTGGAGAAGCCCGAGTTCGACCGTTTCCTCAGCCTCCAGCGGCACAAGGACGACACCTTGAAGGTGTGGTCCGCGATCCAGCCGCCGCCTGGAACCGCCATCGACGAGAACGCCTTGCGTGAAGCGGTGAAGGGTTTCCTGGCCAAGGGCCGTTCGCCGGAACGCCAATACGCGCTGCGTTACTGGATCGCGTCGAACTACGAAACGCTGCAACGGGTCCAGCCGGCCAAGGGCCTCGCGCTGGCGGAAGTCTTCGGTGCCGCCAAGGGGGCTGACGAGGCGCAGGTGCGCGCCGCCATCCAGGCCCGCCGCGCCAGGCTCGAGGTCCTGCTGAAGGATCTGCTCGCCAGCATTGAGGGCACGCCCGCTCCTGAAATCATTCCTGCCCTGGCCGCCGCCACGCCGGCCGCCGCGGTGATCCACCTTCCCGCAGGAGCCCAGCCATGACCGCTGCCGCTGTCATGCCGCCGATCCCTCTCACGCGCTACACCGGCGTGATGGACTGGCTCACCACGGTCGATCACAAGAAGATCGGCCTGATGTATTTCTGGTTCACGGTGACCATGGGCGTCATCGGTGGGTTCTTTGCCGGGGCCATCCGCGTGCAGCTCGCCACCCCTGGGGCGGTGATCGAGGCGATCCAGGCGGCGCACCTCGCCGGGGTCCCGTTGCCCTTCAACCTGTTCAGCGAAAACCGCGAGCTCTTCAACCAGATGGTGACGATGCATGCGTCGGTGATGATCTTCTTCACCATCATCCCTGGGTTCATCGGCTTCGCGAACTACATCGTGCCGCTGATGGTCGGGGCGCGCGACATGGCCTTCCCGAAGATGAACGCCTTTGGTTTCTGGCTGCTGATCCCGGCTTCGATCCTGATGCTGTCGAGCTTCTTCGTGCAGGGTGGTGCGGCCTCCTCGGGTTGGACGGCCTATCCGCCGTTGTCGCTGCAGAACGCCGGCATCAATCCCGGCCAGGACATGTGGGTGATGGGCGTGCACCTTGCCGGTGTCAGCTCGATCCTCGCGGCGATCAACTTCATCGTCACCATCACCAACATGCGTGCTCCGGGAATGACCTGGAGCAAGATGCCCCTGTTTGTCTGGGCGACCTACTTCACCTCCATCATCCAGTTGCTGGCAACGCCGGTGCTGGCCGCGGCGGTGACCATGATCCTGCTCGACCGCAACTTCGGCACCACCTTCACCAAGGCGTCCGAAGGTGGCGATCCCGTGCTCTATCAGCACATCTTCTGGTTCTACAGCCACCCGGCGGTGTACATCATGATCCTTCCCGGGTTCGGCGCGATCAGCCACATCTTCGCTGCGTTCTCGCAGAAACGGGTGTTCGGCTACGCCAGCATGGTGATCGCGGTGGGCGCCATCACCCTGCTCGGCTTCATGGTCTGGGCGCACCACATGTTCTCGGTCGGCATGCAGCCCTGGCTGGCCTATTATTTCCAGGTCGCCTCGCTGCTGATCGGCGTGCCGACCGGCATCAAGGTCTTCAACTGGCTGGCGACGATGTGGGGTGGAACCATCCGTTTCACCACCGCTATGCTGTTCGCCTGCGGCTTCATCTGCCTGTTCGTGCTCGGCGGCTTCGGTGGCCTGATCCTGGCGATCACCGCGGTCGACTTCACCCTCACCGATACCTACTTCGTGGTCGGTCACTTCCACATGGTCCTGGTCGGTGGTTCGGTGATGCTGCTGTTCGCCATGACCTACTACTGGTGGCCGAAGATGACCGGCCACATGCTCAGCGAGAAGCTCGGCAAGTGGGTGTTCTGGCTGATGTTCATCGGCGTGTTCCTGACCTTCTTCGCCATGCATGTGAGCGGTGCCAACGGCATGGCCAGGCGCGTGCCGGTGTACTTCGCCGACTTCAAGTTCTCGAACAACCTGACCACCTTCGGCTACTTCCTGACCATCGTCTCGGCCCTGCTGTTCTACCTCGACCTCTTCCTCAGCTACCGTCGACCCAAGATCACCGAGGACGATCCGTGGAAGATCAACGAGGTGCAGCAGAGCTTCGAATGGGCCACCAGCTGTCCGCCGCCGGTCTACAATTTCGTCACCGTGCCGCCGATCCCGGTGCTCGACCAGATGGGTCACGGCAAGGCCGCCCCGGTAGCGCCCACCCCGTCGCAGCCGACGCACTGACGCAGCGCCCGGACCGTCCAAGCGCTGGCGGGCCGGGTTCCACCCCAGCCAAGGACCCGCCCATCGTGCTGACTTCCGCCCCTACCCAGCTCGACCCGCACGGTCGCATCGGCGCAGCGCCGGTGCCGGCCCCGGTGTCGGCATCGGTAGCGTCGTGGCTGGGGGTGCTGTTCGTGATGCTGTTCGCGCTCAACACCATCGGCGGCTGGGTGCGCCTGTCGGGTGCCGGGGTGGCGATCCCACAGTGGCCGATCATCAATGGCAGCCTGCTGCCGCCGCTCAGCGAGGTGGGGTGGGAACAGGTCCAGGCCCACTATACCGCGGATCAGGAACGCCTGGTCGCGCGCATCCGTCGCGGTGAACTGACCGAGACCAATCTGGGTCACCGGCCACGCGATGCCGCCGAGTTCAAACTGATGTTCCTCACCGAATGGAGCCACCGGCTGTTCGCCGCCCTGGTCGGGGTGATGGCCGCCGGTTGCCTGACCATCATCTACCGACGCGCCGCGATCCGCCGGTTGGTGGGCTGGCCGATGACCATCGCCGGCCTGCTGATCATCAGTCAGGCGGTGCTGGGTGGCATGCTGGTGCGCAGCGGCACCAACACCAACTGGCTGTTCCTGCACCAGGCCAACGCCAGCCTGATCATGGCCTGCGTGCTGGTGTCGATGCTGCGCATCCTCGCCGCCGGTCGGCCGCTGCCCGATGCGCGCACGCAGGCGCGCCGCCGGGCGATCGCCTGGCTGCTGCCCGTGGTCACCATAGCGGTGTGGGCGCAGCTGGTGATCGGTTCGCTGGTCGCTGGCAGCCGCAACGGCGGAGCCTTCCGCACCTGGCCGCTGGGCTCGGCTGGAGTGCTGTGGGAGGAGCCGCGTTCGCTGTGGTGGAACCTGCAGTCGAACCACGAGCTGCACCAGTGGGCGCACCAGTGGCTCGCCTGGAGCATCGTCACCGCCGCGCTGGTGCTGCTGGTCGTCGCCTGGCGGCAGCGCCGTGAACTCCCGCAGCGGCTGCGCCTGGCGCTGCATGCCAGCGGCGCCTTCCTCTTCGCGCAGATGCTGCTGGGCATCAGCAATGTCTGGACCGGCATCACGCCCTACGGCTCGCTGACCCATCAGGGCATGGGCATGTGCCTGTTCCTGGCGCTCGCGCTGGCATGGTTCGATGCCTGGCGCGAAGCGGCAGTCGCAGACGACGTCACGACGGCGTCGACCAGGGTGCCAGCGGGAGGAACGGCATGAGCCACCATCCCGGCATCATGTCCCGCCTGTGGCGGGTGGTCAGCGATCTGCTGATCCTCACCAAGTACCGCATCACGGTGGTGGCGCTGTTTACCGGCTACGCTGCCGTAGTGGTACAGGGCGAGCACGCCACCGACTGGGCCTACATCTGGCCGTGCCTGCTGGCGCTGTTCGCCCTCGGCGGCTGCGCCAACACGCTCAACCAGTTGTTCGAGCTGCGCAAGGATGCGGTGATGGACCGCACCAAGGCGCGTCGCCCGCTGCCGACCGGACGCATCACGCCGGCGCAGGCGATCACCTTCGCCAGCATCCAGTTCGTCTTCGCCGAGGGCGTCTTCCTGGGGTTCTACCACAGCTGGCTGGCGGCGACGCTCACCGCGGCCACCGTGCTGTACTATTCCTGGTTCTATACGCTTTACCTCAAACCACGGCACTACCTCAACATCGTCATCGGCGGCGTCCCTGGGGCGATGGGCCCGCTGATCGCTTGGGCGGCGGTGACCGGCACCGTCGAGCTCGCACCGCTGGCGATGTTCGCGGTAATCTTCCTGTGGACGCCCCCGCATGTGTGGGCGTTGGCGATCAAGCTCAAGGACGACTACGCCCGCGCCGGCATCCCGATGCTGCCGGTGGTGAAGGGGGTTGATGAGACCACCCGCCAGATCTTCATCTACACCGTGGTCATGGTCGCCGGCACGTTGGCGGTGCCGGTACTGGTGCCGGCCTTCGAGCACAGCCCGATGTACACCACCTTGTCGCTGGTGCTCGGCGCGGTGTTCCTGGTGTGGACCGCGCTGCTGTGGCGTCACCGACCGATCATGCCGACCATGCCGCTGTTCCGCTTCTCCATCGTCTACATCGCGGCCCTGTTCATCGGCATGGTCTGCGACGCGCTCGGAGGCCGCTCATGACTTTTGCCAACACCAACGTCGATGCGGGCAGCGGCGGCCTCCATCCCCGTCAGCCTGTGCGTGGCCATATATGGTGGCTGTTCGGCCTGGGGGGCTTCGCGATCTCCATGCTGCTGTTCTTCCTCTTCGGCTACAGCTCGTTCTATGGCCTGTGGTGCAAGCTCACCGGCACCGAGATCAGTCCCAACAACCCCACCACCATAGCAGCCACCGGTACCACCGGCCGCGAGATCGAAGTCTTTTTCGAGGCCAAGGCCTACGACAATCTGCCGGTGCGCTTCTATCCCAGCGAACCGCGGGTGGTGGCTCGCGTTGGGGCCGACAGCCAGGTGACCTACCGTTTCAAGAACCTCTCCGATGAGACGGTGCGTTTCCGTCCCATCCATCAGGTCAGCCCGTTGATCGCTGGCCAGCACTTCAGCATGAAGATGTGCTTCTGCTTCACCGATCAGACCATTCCGCCTGGGGCGTCGACCGAGTTCCCGGTGATCTTCGCCTTCGACGAGCAGATGGATCCGCGCGTCTCCAGTGCGACGGTGCGCTACAGCCTGCATCGCATCCGCGATGGCGAGGAGCAGAGCGTGCAGCAGAAACGCATCCAGGATGAGCTCGAGGCGGCCGGCGGACTGCCCGGTGGCGCCAGTACGCTGACGCCCGGTTTCGAAGGCATCAGCTTGCCCGCGGCACCGGCGCGGCCCACGGTGCCGGTCCCGCAGGCGCTGCCGCCCGCCGCGTCGGCACCGCAGCCAGCCGTGGTGCCGACGCCATGAACAGCTATCCCGAACCGAGCGGAGATCTCCAGGTGATCGCCCGGCAGCAGCGCCAGGCGCTGATGCTCGGCCTCGCCCTGGGTGCCGCCTGCCTTGCCCTGATGGTGGGCTTCATCATCATTTTCAGCAGCAGCGGCCTGCCCAAGGATCCCAAGGAGTGGAAGCGGCTGCAGCAGCAGCGTTCCGCCGCCGGGGCCGACCGCAGCGAACCGACCCCGCCTCAGCCTCAGAAGGACCAGACGCGATGAGCGATCCCGTTGCCTCCCCAGTCGTCGCCCCCGTCGAGGCCGTCAGCCACGAGGATCCGATGAGCCATGTGCCACCGCCGAGCCTGTGGCCGCTGCTGGTGACCGGTGGCCTGACCCTGATGCCGTTCGGCGTGGTGTCGCTGCTCGGCACCCTCGAGAAGTCGCCTGGCTGGGGGCCGTTGACCAATCCGACGGTCGGCCTGGTCACGCTGCTGCTGGGCTCGCTGATCTTCGTCGTCTGCCTGATGGGCTGGTGCCACCAGAACATCCGCGAAAAGGTCATCAGCCACGACGTGGTCAAGCAGCAGAAGGATCTGCAGAGCTTCATTCTGCTGTTCCTGACCGGCGAGTTGATGGCGTTCGGTGCGGTGTTCGGGTATTTCTACCATCAGGCGGTGTACTACGAAGGGTTCGGCCCGGTCCACGGCATGCACTTCGGCGGCCCGTTGGCGGCGTACGCGACCTTCATCCTGCTGTTCAGTTCGGTGACCTGCGAGTTCGCCCACCACGCGCTGCAGGCGCACAAGGT
>JANPIY010000159.1:0-10670 GCA_031425255.1 Planctomycetota bacterium | reverse complement strand
GTCGGGCGTGAACTGGATGCGCCGGAAGTTCGAGCCCATCAGGCGGGCGAGCGCCAGGCACAGCAGCGTCTTGGCGGTGCCGGGCACTCCTTCCAGCAGCGCATGGCCACCCGCCAACAGGCAGGCGAGCAAGCGTTCCTTGACCAACGGCTGTCCGACCACCACCCGATCGAGGCTGGTGCGCAGACGTTGGGCGAGGTCATGGACGTCGGCGACGGTGTTCATCTCGAAGGCTCCTGAAGGCCTGGGTGAGTCGGTTCATCAAACGATGGAAGTCGGTGGCCGTCAGCGCGCCCGCGGGCAGGCGCAAGCCTTCGGTCAGGCGTTCGACGCTGGCCTTGGCGGCGACCGGGCGCTGGCCGGTGCGCAGACCGACCTCGCGCAGCAGGCGCTGACGGTAGATCTCGATGAGGTCGCGGCGTGACAGCGCGCGGTGGTAGAGCCCGGCGAGGGCATCGACGCCCTCCACCGCCTCGGCGCGATGATCACGCCAGGGATCGGCCGGCGGGCCGAGCAGGACCCGGCCGCGCCAGAACCACATCACCACCAGCAGCACACCGAGCAGCAGTGCCGGTCCCAGGCCCCAATGGCGCAGCAGGGTGACGAAGCCCTCATCGCTGGCGATGGCATGCGCGTGTTCGTCGAACCACACCGGCCGGCCTTCACCCACCAGCGCCAGCAGCAGCGCGCTGTGATCGCCCAACGGTAGATGCTGATTGGTGAGCAGTTCAGGGCAGGACATCAGCCAGACATCGCCCGCGCCCACCCGCTGCCGGGCGATCACCACCTGACCGCCCGCGACCAGCACCGGACTGGCGGCGAGCAGATGCCGCTCCGCCAGTCCACGACCGTGCGCAATGGTCACCTGGCGCACACCCGGGAGCAGCGGCAGCACCGCCGTCGCCGCGCCCGTGACCACTTCGCCATCCCCAGGGAACGCCAGCACCAGACGGCCACCACGGCTCAGCCACGGCTCGGCCTGGGCCCACGCGCTCGGCTCTTTGTCCAGGCCCGTCTTCTCCTTCATCGCCGCCAACACCGCGGTGCGGGGGGAGGGCACCACGCGCAGCACCACGCCGTCATCAGGAAGCACGGCCTGCGCCGGTGCCCGGGTCAGCAGGGCGGTCTCCCGGCCGGCCACCTCGCTGAGGTAGGCGCGGGCGAGGGACAGGCCCTGCAGACCGCGCTCCAGCGTCGAGCCGGGGTCCTGGCGGCTGTCGGCAGTCCCGTGTTCGGCGTCCAGCCACCACAGACAGGCGACCACGCCGGAGATGACGGCGAGCAGGATCCACTTCATCCGCCGCCCGCCTTGGCGCCGGCCGCGCGCACCTGGCCGAGCACCTGCTCCGCCTCGATGGCGTAGGCCTGCGATTCGTCGGCCTCGACACGGCCACCGTACCAGGCCTGATCGAAACGCTGAGTCAGGTCCTGGAAACGCGCGCGCCAATTCAACGCCGACGACAGCGCCAGGGCGTACTCCCAGTTGGTGCGACCGACGCGATGGTGGAGCACGCCATGGCTCCAGCAGCCGACCAGCATGGCGTGGTACCACGCCCGGATCGCTTCGCGATGACGTCCGAGGCCAAGCAGTTCGCGGGCATAACGCGCCCATTCGTCTGCCGCCCGCGAACGTGGATCGGCATCGACCTTCTCCGCCACCGGCAGCAGCGCAGCCGGCGGCGACGCCGCTTCCCGGCGACGCCATGACATGACCGCGAGCACGCCGGCGATGACCACCACCGCGCCGACCAGGATCAGGGTCAACGTCACCACTCCGCTCCCGCCCTCCCCATTGTCCTTCTCGTCGGAGAAGAACAGCCGGCGGATCCAATCGATGAGGTCCACCACTTTGCCCGCGCACCAGCGCGCGGCCGCCTCCAGGCGTTCGCCGATGGACAGCGGGAGGTGGTGCGGATCCAGCGGATTGCCGGCCACCGTGCCGCCAGCGGCGAGCCCGCTCCCTGCCGCGGCCTCGCGCTCGGCGAGGCGTTGCAGCGCGACCCGGTCGATGGCGGCAGGCGCTGGCGCTCCCTCCAGGCCGGCCAGCTCACCGGTGATGGCAGCGAGCCGCTGACGCAGCGCCGCCCATGACTGTTTCTGCGCCAGGGCCGTCAGCGTCGGATCGCCTGGTGTCGGACCGCTCGGCCAGCTGATGCTGGCCGCGGCGATGTCGTGGGCGAGGGCGACCATGCGGGTGTCATCAGCGGCCTCGACCGCCAGGCGTGCCTGGTCGAGCTGCAGTCGATAATGCGCCGGCGTCCACACGGGATCGGCGGCCCAGCCAGTGACCAGCAGTAGGAACAGGAGACCGACGCGGCTCATGCACCACCCCGTGCTGCCAGATCGCCGAACCACTGGCGCAGGTCCTCGCCGCTGCGTCTGGCGCTGGCTTGGCGCACGGCGACCACCGCGGCCGCGAGCCAGAACGGCTCCAGCACCAGAGTCCCCGCCGCCACCATCTGGATCCAGTACAAGGGCTGCTCCGGCGACAACACCGCCTGCCAATGGGCGACATCGAAGCCGGCGAGCCCACCCATCAGCCACAAGCCACCGCGCACGATCAGGTGGACGTTGACCGCCGCCAACGGCAGGGCGATGAAGAAACCCAGACCCAGGATGAGCATCGGCAGGGGCTGCGACACCTGGCTCAGCCGGCGCAGCGGTGCGCTCAGGCCGGCACCGGCTTCGGCGACGCTGGCCGCGCCCAGAGCGCTGAACATCAGCAGCAGCGGCGTCAACAGCACCAGCGGCAGGGTCGCCCAGAACACCAGCTCCAGCACCAGGGCCAACCACAGCGCGCGGATGATGGTGGTCCACGGCAGCCGCAGGACGGCGGTGGCGGCGGGACGTCCGCCGTCGAGATCGAGGGTGCAGGCGCGCACGAAGAACTGGCGGCCGATCTGCGCCACCACCCAGGCGCCAAGGGTCAGCAGCGCCAACGAGCGCAAGGCGTCACCGTGGTTGACGGCACCATCGCCCAGGCGCCACGCCTGCCACACCAGGTAGGCCAGCAGCAGGCGCGCCGGCAGGGCCGACAGCAGCAGCACGCCGACCCAGGTCGGCAGGCGACGGACCAGTTCGGCGCCACGTCCGGCCGCGTCGAGGGCGGCAGAGGCACGACCGCTCATCGCCAGCCCGCCATGGTCGCCAACGCCCACGCTATCAGCCAGGCGGTGAGCACGAACAACGTCGCCAACAGGGTCACCTGCATCAGCAGCGCGAGCGCCACGCTGAACCGGCTGGCCTCACCACCGTCGCGATGGCGGGCGGCCAGGCAGGGCCGGCAGAAGTTGATGCCATCGCGGGTGGTGGCGCATTCCTGACAGACCACCTGATGGCACGACATGCAGGTGGCGAAACCGGCACGTTCGGGGTGATGGACGCAGATCCGACTGATGCCAGCAACCGCCATGCAGCGGATCTCCAGAGGCGTCCTCTTGTCCCGTTGGCGGCGCAAAAGCAAGCCGGCCACGTCGATTGACCGTGGAACCGCACGGCGCTAGCGTTCGCGCCCATGTTCGGACCGGTCACTCCACGAACTAGCCGCTGACGCCCCGCCATCCGGCGTGCGGGCGTCCTCGGGTCCGGTCCACCCTTCGTCAACCCTTCGAGGTCTCCATGTCCCAGTTCACGCTGCCCGACGGCAAAGTGCTGTCGTTCGATAAACCCGTCTCCGGCCGCGACGTCGCCCTGGCGATCGGCCCCGGCTTGGCCAAGAAGGCGATCGCGGTGAAACTCGATGGCAGCGAGATCCGCGATCTCGACCGCATCATCGAGCGCGACGCCAGGATCAGTATCATCACGGCGACCAACGAGAATCCCGACGCTTTGCACGTGCTGCGCCACTCCGCCGCCCACGTGCTGGCCGAGGCAATCTGTTCGTTCTATCCCAAGACGCGCCTGGCCTACGGCCCGTCGATCGAGGACGGTTTCTTCTACGACATGCAGATCCGCAATGCCGCCGACGAGGCGGTGACGCTCACCGACGCCGACTTCGCCCGGATCGAAGCGAAGATGAAGGAGATCGTCCAGGCCAACCGGCCGTTCACCCGCACCGACTACCCCTGCGACGTCGGCCTCGCGCGCACGGTCAACGACAAGTACAAGACCGACAACGCCGAGCGCGCGATCGCCAAGGGCAGCACCTCCATCTCGTTCTATTCGACGGGTGCCGCAGGCGAGGCGTGGGAGGATCTCTGCGCCGGGCCGCATGTGCCCAGCACCGGCGTGCTCGGCGCCTTCAAGATCATGAGCGTCGCTGGCGCCTACTGGCACGGCGACCAGGCCAGCGACCAGTTGACGCGCATCTACGGCACCTGCTTCGCCGACGACAAGGGCCTCAAGGCGCACCTGACGCGCATCGAGGAGGCCAAGAAACGCGACCACCGCAAACTCGGCAAGGAGATGGATCTCTTCCACGTCGACGACGAGAATCCCGGCCAGGTGTTCTGGCATCCCAAGGGCTGGTCGATCTACCGTGCGCTCGAGGACTACGTCCGCGCCAAGATCCGCGTGCACGGCTACGTCGAGGTGAAGACGCCGGCGATCATGCCGCAGACGCTGTGGGAACGCTCGGGCCACTGGGCCAAGTACCGCGACAACATGTTCGTCACCGAGAGCGAGAAGCGCCACTTCGCGCTCAAGCCGATGAACTGCCCAGGGCACATCGAGATCTTCAAGCAGGGCTTGAAGAGCTACCGCGACCTGCCCTTGCGGATGGCCGAGTTCGGCGCCTGCACGCGCAACGAGGTCAGCGGCGCGCTGCACGGCATCATGCGCGTGCGCGGCTTCGTCCAGGACGATGCCCACATCTTCTGCACCGAGGCGCAGATCCCTGGGGAGGTCGCCGCGTTCTGCTCGCTGCTGAAAGAGGTCTACGCCGACTTCGGCTTCGGCGATGATAAGATCATCGTCAAGTTCTCCACCCGTCCGGCCATCCGCGTCGGTGACGACGCGACCTGGGACCGCGCCGAGGCGGCGCTCGCCGACGCCTGCAAGCAGGCCGACCTCGGCTACACCATCGCCCCAGGCGAAGGTGCGTTCTACGGCCCCAAGCTGGAATTCACCCTGGTCGACGCCCTCGGCCGGCACTGGCAGTGCGGCACCATCCAGGTCGATTACCAGCTGCCCTCGCCCGAGCGCCTCAACGCCACCTTCGTCGGCGAGGACGGGCACAAGCACCACCCGGTGATGCTGCACCGCGCCATCCTCGGCTCTCTGGAGCGTTTCGTCGGCATCCTCATCGAACACTTCGCCGGCAAGTTCCCGCTGTGGCTGGCGCCCGAGCAGATCCGCCTGCTACCGATCACCGACGACCAGATCCCCTACGCCGAGGGCGTGGTCAAGCAGCTCGCCGACGCCGGCATCCGCGCCACCCTCGACCGCACCCCGGACAAGCTCGGCGCCAAGATCCGCCTCGCACGCAACGACCGCGTCACCTACTTCGGCGTCATCGGCGGCCAGGAGGTCACCGACGAGAGCATCGCCCTGCAGGCGCAGAACGGCGACAAGATCGGGACGTTCCCAGTCGACGACGTGATCGCGCGGCTGCTCGAAGAGATCGCCGAGAAGACCCTGCCGGTGGCCGCCGCGCCTGCGACTTCCGCTGGCTGAGCCGGAAGGCCGGACAACCGGACGGCAGGACAGCCAGCCACAGAGCCCACAGAGAACACAGAGGAGGGAAGTCTCTCCCCTCGGGGCTCTCTCTATGGGCTCGGTGGCTAGCTGAGCCGGAAGGCCGGACAACCGGACGGCAGGACAGCCAGCCACAGAGCCCACAGAGAGCACAGAGGAGGGAAATCTCTCTCCCCTCTCTCCCCTCTCCCCTCTCTCCCCTCTGTGCTCTCTGTGGGCTCTGTGGCTAAGCTGTCGGATGTCGGACGTCAGACGTCGGACGTCGGACGTCGGATGTCGGAGGTCAGATGTGGACGCACGCATAACTCAGCAACCCGGCGCGCATTGTCAGGCAGCAATCCATACCAGGATCGCCGCATGCGTTACGCCGTCCTCGTCTTGTTCGCCGTCATCGCTCCCCTCGCCGCGGCTGAGCACACCTGGCTGCCCGCGACCGCGCAGAAGTTGCCGCGCTGGCGGGGCTTCAACCTGATGGAGTGGTTCAACGCCGGCACCGTGCAGCCGTTTCGTGAGGAGGACTTCCGCCTCATCAAGGAGCTCGGTTTCAATTTCGTGCGCATCCCGATGGATTACCGCATCTGGATCACCGCCGGGAACTGGAATGACATCGATGAGGCGCGTTTCGCCGAGCTCGACCAGGCGGTGGCGTGGGGTCGGCAGTACGGCCTGCACGTCAGTCTGAACTTCCATCGCGGCCCAGGCTACACGGTGTCCCAGCCGCCGGAGCCTACATCGCTGTGGACCGATCCCGAGGCCCAGCGGGTATGCGCGAAGCACTGGGCCTTCGTCGCGAAACGTTACCGCGGCATCCCCAACGAGCGTCTCAGCCTCGATCTGCTCAACGAGCCGGCGCAGGTGACCAGTGCGGTCTACGCCGATACCGCGCGCGTGCTGATCGCCGCCATCCGCGCCGAGGATCCTGCTCGGCTGATCATCTCCGACGGGCTCGACTGGGGCCGGCTGCCCTGCCACGAGCTGGCCGATGCGGGGGTGGCGCAGGCGACGCGCGGTTATGCGCCCTTCGAGGTCTCGCACTACCGCGCCGACTGGGTCGCGGGCGCGAAGGACATGGCCGCCCCGGCTTGGCCGATGCCGCGTACCGCCGGCGTCATGGGTGGCCCGGGGAAACCCGCCATGAACCAGCCGCTGCGCCTGGAGGGGCCATTCACTGCAGCGGCCCGCCTGCGCCTGCGTGTGGGCGTGGTCTCCGACCGCAGCCATCTGGTGGTCAAGGCCGACGATCGGCAGGTGTGGGAGCACGCCTTCGTCAGCGGCCCCGGCAGCGGCGAATGGCAGGAGGCGGTGTTCGTGGCGGAATACCAGATCCACCAGAATCGTTATGATCGTGATTACCTCGTCGATATTCCCGCCGGCACGCAGGTGGTGACCATCGTCAACACCGCTGGCGACTGGCTGACGCTGCGCGAACTCGGCGTCGCCATCGCCGGCACCGCTGAGGTCGTCGCCCCGATGACCGGCGCCTGGGACGAACCTCCGGGCGTGCTGCGCCTGACGCAGGACCGGGCGG
This sequence comes from Planctomycetota bacterium, assembly GCA_031425255.1. Classification (GTDB taxonomy): domain Bacteria; phylum Planctomycetota; class UBA11346; order UBA11346; family UBA11346; genus BOG-1363. Next base: position 3,508 of record JANPIY010000159.1, on the reverse strand, counting down.
GGATGATGCTAACCTCCAGCGGTGGTCGTGACCGCGACTGGCTCTGGCGCACCACCGTGCTGCCGTGGCAGGCACTCGAGGCCAAGGGCGTGGGCGTGATGGTGGGCGAATGGGGTGCATTCGCTCGCACGCCGCACGCGGTGACCCTCCGCTGGATGGAGGACAACCTGGTCAACTACCAGAAAGCCGGCTGGGGCTGGGCGCTGTGGAACTTCCGCGGCAGCTTCGGGATCCTCGACAGCCAACGCAGCGATGTCGCCTACGAGGATTGGCAGGGCCATAAGCTCGACCGTACGATGCTGGAGCTGTTGCAGCGCTATTGAGCGCTATGGAGCGCTATGGCTCGCCGCCTCGACCCGCGGCAGCACCGGTTGGCATCCCTGGTGCTGTCCCATTTTCCCTCCGTCGGCGAGCCGTGCATGTCCAACCCCTCCACCGCGTCGACCCATGACCTCTTTCCCGTGCCGGCAGCCGGCGGCGGGCCGGGACCGGTCATCGGACCCTACCGGCTGATCTCGCTGCTCGGACGCGGCGGTATGGGCGTGGTCTATGAGGCGGTGCATCAGGTCACTGGTCGGGCGGTGGCGCTGAAGGTCGTGGATCTCACTGGTGATCACCTCAAACATCACCTCGAGCAGGTCACCCATGAAGCCATGGCGATGGCCGCCCTGCGTCATCCCCACATCGTCACCTGCTACAGCTTCGGCGAAGACGGTCGCCACCTCTATCTGGCGCTCGAACTGATCCGCGGTGGCGACACCGCAGATCTGGTCAAGCGTCATGGAGGTCGGCTCGATGAGGCCACCATCCGTGCGCTCGCCGGACAATGCCTCCAAGGGCTGGCCGCGATCCATCGCGCCGGTCTGCTCCACCGCGATATCAAACCGGCCAACATCCTGCTCGACGAGCACGGCAACGCCAAACTCGCCGACTTCGGCCTCGCCTGCTTCGATCGTAAGAAGGACGACGCAGCGGTGGACGGCGGCCGCCCGGGCATCATGCCAGAAAATGGTACGCCGGCCTACATGCCGCCCGAAGCCATCACCAGCGACTGCACGCCCGACATCCGCGGTGATCTGTATTCGCTGGGCGTCACGATGTATTACTGGGCGGTGGGTTCGTCTCCCTTCAGCGCCGGCAGCAGTTTCGTCACCATGCAGAAGGTGCTCGCCGGTGGGGCCCCGGATCTCGGCAGCCTGCGGCCGGAGTTCTCGGCCGAGCTGGTGGCGATCATCGCCACCGCCATGCAGGCGCGACGTGAGCTGCGTCACGCCGATCCCGAGGCCATGCTGCGTGCGCTACGCGGGGAAGCGGCGACCCCGGCACCGGTCACGCTGCCTGCTGCGCCGATCACCCCGCCGACGCCGGCCTCGTCGCCGCGGCTGCGCACACCCTGGTATCGCGACCGCAGGATGATCCCGCTGGCAGCCGCGTTGGCGGTGGTGGCGTTGCTGCTGATGGTCCCCGCTCGCGTGGGAGCGCGCGGGGACGGCACGGATGCGACGGCGACCACCACCGCGCCAGCCGACCCTGGCCCCGCGCAACAAGCAGCGGGCGCTGGTTACCGCGTGGCCTGGCTCGGCGATCCGCTGGTGCGTTTCGTCGAGATCGGCGCGGTGACGTACTCGCACGCTGGCGAGCACCTGCACCTGGCAGACGAAGCGTGGCTGGACGGCACGGCGGCACCGTCCCTGACGCGCCTGCTCCGCACCGCGGGCGGTTTCTCGGTCGAGCTGGTGATCGTGCCGGCGAACCTGACCCAGGAGGGACCGGCGCGCATCTTCTCCATCGGCGTGACCGCCCGCGCCGCTAACCTCATGATCGGTCAATCCGGGTCGCGCCTCGAATTGCGGGTGCGGACCACCGTGACCAATCCCGACGGTACACGCCCGCATCTGGTCAGCGATGACGGCGTGTTGCGGGAAGGCCGTCACCACGTGGTGGTGGTGCGTAGCGGGCACCAGCATGTGGTCTATGTCGATGGGGTCCTCCGCGGAGCCTGCGACGTCCCCGGCGACCTCAGCAATTGGGATGACGCCTATCCATTGTGCGTGGGCAACGATCACCGCGGCGGCTTCCCCTGGAATGGCGCCTGCGAAAAACTGGTGCTGGCAAGCCGACCGTGGACCGCCGAGGAGGTCGCCACGCGTTACCGCCGCTGGTCCGGCGAACAGGCGGATCCTCCGGCACGGTGATCGCTGTCTGCCCCCGTCCAGGGGAACCGCCGATGTTGGATATCTGCAATGACAAAGACGCCGCCTTGCTCGCTCTGGCACAACAGCGCGGCTTGTTGAGCGCTGGACAGGTGCAGCGCATCAACCGGGACCGCGGCCAGCGCTCGGCAGCCCTGCTGCTGGTCGACGACGGCGTGCTGGACGCCCCGGTGGTCCGTGCACTTCGCACGGAACTGCAGCAACGCAGCATCAATCATGCATTCGACGGCTATGAGCTGCTCGGGCAGCTCGGGGCGGGCGGCATGTCGGTGGTGTTCAAAGCCATGGACGTGGTCTCGCACCGCCTGGTGGCGATCAAGGTGATCGCGCCACGGGTGGTCGGCGACCGGCTCTTCATCGAACGTTTCCAACGCGAAGCGCGCTCGGCTGCTGCGGTGGTGCATCCGCATGTGATCGCCTGCCATGGTCTTGGTGAGACCCGGGGCAAGGTCTACATGGTGCTGGAATACATGGCAGGCGGCGACCTCGAGGCGCTGGCCGATCGTATGGGTGGTCGCCTGAACGAGCAGCGCGTGCTCGACATCGCGATCGACTGCGCCAGCGGCCTCGAGGCCATCCACGCTCATGGCCTGGTGCATCGTGACATCAAACCATCCAACATCTTCCTCGACGAGAACGGTCGCGCCAAACTCGCCGATCTCGGGCTGGCCAAGAGCGAGGCGCCGGACGATCAACTCACCATGCCCGGCATGCGCGTCGGCAGTCCGGGCTTCATGTCCCCCGAACAAGCGGCGGGAAGCACGGCGCCGGACATCCGCAGCGACGTCTATTCGCTGGGAGCGACGCTCTATCGCATACTGGCGGGGCGCAGCGCATTCCCCGGTCGGTCGCCGCTGGAGATCATCCTCAAGTCACTGCGTGAGGAGCCACCCGCGCTACGGACGATCGCCCCCTGGGTGTCGCCGCGCGTCGCCCAGCTGGTGACGCGCTGCATGGCGCGCCAGCCCGGCGACCGCTTTCAGCATCCGGCAGAACTGCGTCACGAGCTCGAGGCGGTACAACCCCAACGCCGGGGCCGCAGCAGCGTCCTGCCGGCGCCAGCGACATCCTGGGCCGGAGCGCAGGGCGCTGGCGAGTGGTCGTTCGGCACCTGGAGCCTGGCGCATCTGGCGGACCTCGTCCGCCGTTTCACCCGTCGGCTGGTCAATCCCATGGTCGTTCATACCGACGGCTGAGATTGACGCAGCGGCTTCAAAAAACGGTTCTGCGACATTCCAGGTCGGTTCTTTCTACCCGGAGGAACTCGCGAACGGCCCAACCGCAGAGGCCGCAGA
>JANPIY010000158.1:0-16706 GCA_031425255.1 Planctomycetota bacterium | reverse complement strand
GTCGCCGCCTGTTCGCATTCGCCATACGGCTTGAGGATTTCCAACAGCACCCGCCGACTCACGAGATCATCATCGACGATAAGTGTACGCATGGCGCGATTCCTCATTCCAGACCAGGTTTGCCGAAGAAAAATACCCGACTCATGATCATCCGCGTCGCGCCTGAAGCCGAGGCCGATCTGATCACATCCGTCCAGCATACCCTACGTTGAGGCAGACGTCGCCGCGGATCTCGGAGTTCGACCGCGTAGCCGCGAGGAGACAGCAGGCGACCATGCGCCCCGGACCGTTCACGCCGGCGTGAAACCCAGGCTCGTGAGCTGCGCCACCAGCCGTCCGCGTTCGATGGGTTTGATCAGGTACCCTTCACACTGATTGCGGAATGCGCCCAGGATGTCATCGGGCGCATTCAGACCGGTGGCCATGAGGATCTTGGTGCCGGCCCCGCCGAGGCGGCCGAAACCCTGCTCGATCGCCCGGATGCAGCACAGGCACGCCTGTCCATCGAGACCAGGCATCATGATATCGAGACAGATCAGGTCGAACGGCTGCTGTTCCACCAGACTGGCGGTTACCAGCCGGATCACCGCTGCGCCCTCCCCGACCATGACCGTCGATCCATACGGCTTCAGCATCGAGGCCAACACCATGGCACAGGTCTCATCATCATCAGCGATCAGGATGCGCATCGGTCACTCCGGTGGAAAGCGAGGGCGGGAGGTCGGAGCCGCAGGACTGACGAGGCGGCCTCACGCAAGGACGGCATCATGGTCATGGCGTGACGCCTTCGAGCCGGCGCACGGCACTCACGATGCGTTCCGGCATCGCCGTCAGGGAGGCGACCTCCGCCACCGCGCCGCAGGCGATGGCGGCCTTGGGCATGCCGAAGACCACGCAGCTCGCCTCGTCCTGCGCGATGGTGTGCGCCCCCGCGCTGCGCATGGCCTTGAGACCCGTCGCCCCGTCCTGGCCCATCCCGGTCAGGAGCACGCCGACGGCGTTGGCGCCCGCGGCCCGGGCCACGCTGAGGAAAGTGACGTCGACCGCTGGGCGCTGGTAATGCACTTCCGGACCGGCACGCACCTCGAGGTGGTAATGGGCGCCGCTGCGCACCACCACCAGATGATGACCACCGCGGGCGACGTAGGCCAGGCCAGGAAGCAGCGGTTCGCCGCCCTGCGCCTCGGCGACGTGGACGCGGCTGGTGCGATTCAACCCCTCGGCGAAAGCAGCGGTGAACATCGGCGGCATGTGCTGGACGATGACCATTCCAGGGAGATCCCCTGGGAGCGTGGCGAGAATTTCGCGCAAGGCTTCGGTCCCGCCGGTGGAGGCGCCGATGGCCAGCACCTTGTCGGAGGTGCGCGCCAGGGCACCGGTCGGTCGCGCCGGTTTATCCCGCGCCGCCAGCGCCAGCGCCCGTGGACCATGGCAACGGGCGACCGCAGCGGCGCGGATGGACCGGGCCAGACGCGGCACCGCATCGCCGACGTCGTAAGCGGAACCGGGTTTGCACAACACGTCGATCGCGCCGAGTTCGAAGGCGCGCATCGCCTCCTGGCTGCCAGCCGGGGTCAGGCTCGAAATCACCACCACCGGCAGCGGATGGTGCTGCATGAGCTTGGCGAGGAAGCTGAGGCCATCCATGCGCGGCATCTCGACGTCGAGCGTGATGACGTCGGGTTTGAGGGTGATGATCAATTCGCGTGCGACGTAGGGATCCGGAGCGGTGCCGATGACGCGGATATCATCAGTCCGGTTCAGTCCGTCGCTCAACACCCGTCGCACGGTCGCGCTATCATCGACGACCAGGACCGAGATCACAGGTGCCGATCAGAGGTGGTCCGCACCGCCTTGAGGATCCGTGAATTGTCGGCGTCGCCGTCGATCGCGACCCCGATGAGCCCTTCGACCAGGGCGAGACGCACCACCGTGCGCCCGCACAGCGGCGCCAGCGCGACGGCCTGCGGCGGATGCAGATGGAATTCGTGATCATGCCCGTACTTCACCGGCAGCAGATTGCCGGCGATGACGTTGGCCAGTTCGCTGCAAGCCTCCTGGACGTCCCCTGCAGCGGCCTGTCCGCCAGGCGGCAGGCCGAGCAGATTCGCCGCCGTCGCCTCGGCGGCGCCCTGATCGAGGGCGACGATGATGCGGCCGCGGCTGCCATCCGGACCGACCCATTGCACCTCGACCTGCACCAGCCAGCGCTCCGGCTCGCCGTCGGCGGCGCCGGTGGGCATCAGGAAGGCGAGGTTCTCGGCGACCGTGGCGATCGCAGCCAGATAGTCATCCTCGCTCATGGAGCACCTCCGCTGCGACCGCTCATCAGTTCATCCACCGCCGTCACCAACTGCTCGGGGCGGAAAGGTTTGTGGATGAAGCCGGCCCCCATGCCTTTCAGACGGCTGATGCGTGGCTGCGACGATTCGGTCGACACCACTACCACCATGGTCGCCCGTAGGAGGGTATCCGCGCGCACCTGGGTGAGGAACTCCTCGCCGTCCATCACCGGCATGTTGATATCGAGCAGCACCAGATCGACCCATTGGCTGCGCATCACCGCCAAGGCTTGCGCCCCATCGGCGGCTTCCAGCAGACTGCCGATGGTCAGGCCGGACATGCCAACCGCACGCGCGACCATGCCGCGCATCATGCGATTGTCATCGACCACAAGGACGGTGAATGCCATTTGGTGATCCTTACAGCAGGTATTTCCTGCCCTGCGACTCGATGACCGTTTCACCGGTATCGAGACGCAGCGACATGGTACGCGGACTGGTGCCGCCGGTATCCTCGCCTGCCAGCAGGATTCCCTGCTGCCAGAACAGCTTGCGCATCACCGTCAGATTACGGGTGGCGATATTGAAGAGGTCGTTGGTGGTGGCGATCATGTTGGCCGCCCCCGCGACGGTGACGCGTAGGAGGCGGCGGTTGGCACCGAGATCCGTCGCCGCTTTGAACAGCAGCGGAATACCCAGGTCGACGAAACGTTCCGGGTGCTGCCGGGCGAGGTCGGCATTGAGCTGTCCGAGTGGCAACTGGGCATGCAGCATGGCACCGACGTGGGCATGCGGGTCATGGACGACGATGCCCAGACAGCTGCCCAGCGCATGGGTGATGATGAGGCCGGCACCGGCACGACAGGCGGCGATGGCACCGATGCCGACGACCATCCGACCGGCATCGGGAAGGGTATCAGGCGACATAGGTGGCAGGTCCGACGGCATGCAGGGGATGGGTGATCGCCGACAGGCTTTCCGAGTGGCCGACGTACAGGGTACCGCCCTTGCTCAGCAGGCCGGCCATGCGGTTGACCAGGCGTTCCTGCGTCGGCTGGTCGAAATAGATCATCACGTTGCGGCAGAAGATGCAGTCGAAGGGCCCGCGGATGGGCCACGGCTCCATCAGGTTCAGGCGGGCGAAATTCACCAGCGCCCGCAACTGCGGCCTGACGGAGAAGATCGCCGGTGGCCCAGCTTCTATCTGTTCCAGAGCCAGTGCGCGGTCCTCCGCCGGCAGGGCATCAATGCGGGCGGCGTCGTAGTGGCCGGCCTTCGCCCGTTCCAGGGCCCGGGTCGAGATGTCGGTCGCGAGCATCGCGGCATCCCACTGCGCGAGATCGGGCAGGGCCCGCACCAGGCTCAAGGCGATGGTCCAGGGCTCCTCGCCGGTGGCGGCGGCGGCGCACCACAGCCGTAGCCGTGGACGAGCCGCGCCGCGTTGCGCCTTGACCAGCGCCGGGATGACGCGCTGTTCGAGGTCGGTGAAATGACCGGGCTCCCGCCGCCACGCCGTGTGGTTGGTGGTCAGCAGGTCGAGCAGGATGGTCAGCTCCTTGGGATCCCTGCGCACGATCTCGACATAGGCCGCGAGTCCGCAATCGAGCTGACGCAGCCGCTTGCCCAGGCGGCCCTCGACCATCGAGCGCTTGTTGTCGCTGAGGTTGATGCCCGCCACCTCATAGGCGATGGTCATGATGTCGGCGATCGCGTCGCTCATGGCGGCATGATTCAGGGCAGGACCTTGACCACACCGTCATCCAGGTCGTAGCGCATCGCCACCACCCCCAGCTTCCCCGTCGCGACCAGCTCTTTGAGTATTGGCGCCGAGGTCGCCACCTGCTCGGCCACCTTCTGGGCATTGAGGCAGATCGCCTGGTCGAGCGTGTCGCCGGCCACCGGTCTGCTACCCGCGAGATGGCGCTGGATCATGTCGGTGATAGCCAGCACGTGGCCCGGCGCGGTATCGCCAGAGATGGCGGCGGTGACCGCGCCGCAGCGTTCGTGGCCCAGGATCACCACCAGCGGAACCTGCAGGTGCGCGGCCGCGTACTCGATCGAACCCAGGCCGATCGCATCCAGCACATTGCCCGCGACGCGGATGACGAAGATGTCTCCCAACCCGACATCGAAGACCTGTTCGGGCGGGACGCGTGAATCCGAACAGCACACCACGATGGCGATGGGATGCTGCCCCTTGGCGATCTCCACGCGGCGTTCGCCGTCGCGATGGACCTTGCTGGTGAGGTCGGCGACGAAGCGCAGGTTGCCCTGCATCAGGCGTTCGAGCGACCGCTTGGCGTCGAGGCCCTGCGCCGCCGGTTCGCCGCCCGCGGGGTGCGCAGCGACGGGTGCGGCCGCAGGGGACGTCGGCTTGACCCCGGCCTTGGCCGCGGGCGCGGGCGCCGGCTGGCCCGCGGCTCTGGCGCCGGTCATGTACTCCTCGCCATATGCCGCGGCGCCGAGCAGGCAGCAGGAAAATATCAGGGTCGAGAGTGCACGCATCGGGATGCTCCTGCGGATCGGGGTGGTATACATGCCGGGCCTCAGAACTTGCTCAGGGCACGCGCGTCGTGGTCGCCATCGTCATCGAAGGGGATGACCTTGCTCGCCACCGCGGCCTTGGCCGGGCGGGACGCCAGGACCGGCTTGTGATGGCTGACGGCCGGAGCCGCCTTGGCGCGCGCCGATTGATGACGTGCCGCTCCGCCACGTTCGGCCGAGGCGCCGCGCACCATCACGTCGAGACCGACGACCAGGCCATTGAGGGTCTGGCTCTGGGCCGAGAGTTCTTCGCCCACGGCACTGTTTTCCTCGGCACCGGCGGCGTTCGCCTGGGTCACCTGGTCCATCTGGCGTACCGCCGTGCTGACCTGCTCGATGCCCTGCGACACCTCCTTCGCCGAGGCGGCGATTTCGGCCACCAGATCGTTGATCTTGCGGCTGGCGGTGGTGCCGGCGGAGACGATCTCGTTGACGTTCTTCGCCAATACCACGCCGTTGTCCGCCGACTTGACCGAGTTCTCGATCAACGTCGCGGTGTTGCGGGCGGCCTCGCCGGCGCGCTGCGCCAGGTTGCGGACCTCTTCGGCGACCACTGCGAAACCCTTGCCGGCATCGCCGGCACGGGCGGCTTCGACGGCGGCGTTCAGCGCCAGGAGATTGGTCTGGAAGGCGATCTCATCGATGGTCTTGACGATCTTGGCGGTCTGATCGGCGTTGAGCTTGATGTCCTGGATCGCCTTGGCGAGTTCGACCATCGCCTGCGACCCACGTTCTCCCGCCTGCCGGCCCTCGTTCGCCAAGGTCGCGGCGGAACTGGAGCTGGCGGCGGTCTGCTTCACCATCGAACCCATCTCTTCGAGGCTGGCGCTGGTCTCTTCGAGCGCCGCGGCGGTCTTCGAGGTGCCGTCGGCGAGCGACTGCGCACCACCGGCGACCTGCTCCGCTGCGCTCGCGGTCTCATCCGAGCAGGCCGCCAAGTCGCTGACCGTGCGCATCAGGGCGCGGGTGATGCCGCGGGTGATGACGTAGGCGAGCAGCAGGCCGGTGAGGATCATCGCACCCAGGCCGATGAGCACGGTGAGCGAGGCTGTGGTCAACGCCTCCATGCTCGACCTCGCCTCGGTCACCGATTGCTTGATGCCTTCAGCCGCCGCTTCGCCGGCGACGCCACGTAGGGCGTCCCCCGCCTCGGCGCGCTTGCCGTTGATCACCGCCAGCTCGCTGTTGAGCGCCAGCATCTCGCTGACCGCGCGCTTGTAGTCGCCGACGCTCTTGGCCAGGGTCGCCAGGTCCTCGAGGTGCTCCTTCTGGTGGGTGATCTCCTTGAGGCGCGCCAGGTTCTTCTCGGTCTCGACGAACTCCGGCAGGGCCTCCTTGACCAGGTTCATGTTGCGCAGCGCCTGGCCCTTCCAGCTGGCGATGCGCACCCGGTCCATGCTCTCGATGATGTGCGCGATCCCGGTGACTTTCTCTAGACGCTCCAGGGCTCCGCTGGCCGTCGCCGCAGGCGCACCCGCCTCCCCCTCGGCTGGCTTGGCCCAACCCTTGGCGGCAGGCGCGGGCTCGCCCGCGGCGGGGCCCGCGGCGACCTCCTGGCGCATCAGGGCGGCCTGCGCTTCGAGGTATTCATCCGCGCTCCTCCCCACTCCAGCCCCGCCCGTATTCATCTCCTCGTAGACCCTGGACAGCTTGAGCAGCTGGGCCTCGGTCTGGTTGAACAGCGCGCGGAACTCCTCGGCAGTGGTCTTGGCGGCAGCCACCGACTTGGCGAAGAGCGCGAGGTTCTGCGCAGTCGCCAGCTTGTCGGCCTCGACGATGCTTGTGTCGAGATCGCCGAAGGACTTCTTGGCCTCAAGCAGGAACTTCTCGTTGCCAGTCAGGCCGTAGCTGCGCGCCGCGAGCATGGTCTCGCCGGCATGTCGCTCGATCGCCACCGCTGCCTCGGCCTGGGGCACGTAGCTGCCACTGAGCAGCGTCGCGCGCGCCACCGCGCTGTTCATGGTGAGCACCGAGAGGCCGCCGAGGAGGGCGCCGGTGGCGAGGACGGCGGTGAAGCCGAGACTGATCTTGCTGCCGATTTTCATGGGGGATTCCTGGACGTGGGTGAGGAGTTGTTGGGGTTTGGCAGAGGCGTGGGCTTCAGGCGGGCGCGGCGACATCGCCGAGCACGCGCGCGATGTCGAGCAGGATGCGGATGCGGCCCTGCGATTTTCCGATCGCCGCCACGCAGGTGGTATCGACCGCCAGGCCATAGGACGGGGGTGCCTCGGTCTCGCCCTCGGTGAAGCGCGCGACCTCGGCGACGCGGTCGACGGCGATGCCGATCTCGCCTTGGCGGTTCTCGACCACGATGATGACGTTATGGGGATGCGCCTCGGCGCTCGGCATGCCGAAGCGGGTGCGGATGCTGATCACCGGGATGACCTTGCCGCGCAGATTGATCACGCCGATCATCTCAGGCGGCGAGCCCGGCACCGGCGTGATCGGTAGCATGCCGATGATCTCACGGACCTTGAAGATCTCGATGCCGTATTCCTCGGTCCCGACCTGGAAGGTCAGGTAGGTGCCGGTGACGCGACCGGTGGCTGGGGCGGCAGTGATGGAAGCCATGGGATGATGCTCCGGAGGACGGGAAGGATTCAGGCGAGCTGTGCATCGACCACGGGATGCACCAGGCAGGCGGGATTGAGGATGAGCGCCACCCGGCCATCGCCGAGGATGGTCGTGCCGCTGGTGGCGGGATGGTGCGCGAGGCTGTCGTCGAAGGGTTTGATCACGACTTGACGCTGACCCAGGATCGCATCGACCTGGATGACGAAATCCGCACCACGATTGTCCATCACCACCAGGGTCGCCTGTTCGGGATCGGCAACGCAGCCGGGGATGCCCAGGGCGTCGCCGAGGTGCACCAGCGGCAGCATACGATCGCGATGACGGATCAGCCGACCGCGGTCGAGGATGCTCTCGACCTGTCCGGGCTTGGGCCGCAGCATCTCGACGATGCTGTTGATCGGCACCAGCAGGTTCTCGGCGCCGACCTTCACCTGCATGGCATCGAGGATCGCCGTGGTCATCGGCAGGCGGATGGTGAAGGTGGTGCCTTGGCCGAGCGTCGAGGCGATGTGGACGGTGCCCTTGGCTTCTTCGACCTGGCGCCGCACGACGTCCATGCCGACCCCGCGACCACTGACGTCGGTGACTTTGGCCGCGGTGGAGAAGCCGGGCAGGAAGATGATCTGGAAGCAGGCCTGTTCATCCATCGGCTGGTGGGGATCGATCAGTCCCTTCTCGATCGCCTTGGCACGCAGGCGCTCAGCGTCCATTCCTGCACCGTCGTCGATGAGCCGGATGACGACGTCATCGCCCGCCTGGAAAGCCTCGAGGCGAAGTCTTCCCGCTGCCGGTTTTCCGCTCCTCAGGCGCACCTCGGGCATCTCGATGCCGTGGTCGATGCCGTTGCGCACCATGTGCATCAGCGGATCGCCCATGGTCTCCGCGAGCGTGCGATCGATCTCCGTATCCTCGCCACCGAGGCTGAACTCCACCTGCTTGCCGAGTTTTTTCGCGGTGTCGTAGACCACCCGCGCCATCTTCTGGAAGGTGCCGCGCAGCGGCACCATGCGCAGGCTCAGGGAGAGCACCTGCAGATTGCGCAGGATGCGGCCCTGACGCCCCACCGCCTGCGCCAGTTGGGAGTTGGGTTGGAGCTCGGGATTGTGCTGCACCATCGCCTGTGCGATCAGCAGCTCACCGACCTGGTTCATGAGCTCTTCAAGCTTGGCGGTGGCAACTCGAGAGAAGACGTCCCCGGCGGACTTAAGCGTCTGTTGAGCAGAGGCCGCCTTGTCGACCTGCTGGCGCGTGGCGAGGCCCTCGGCGACCAGCTTGTCGCCGATGCGTTCCCCCTCTTTGAGCCCGCCTGCGGTCTGTTCGATCGCCGCGCGGGAGACGCCGAGATCGGCAAGGAGATCGCCCAGACGCGCACCGTGGGCGGTTGCCACCTCGCCAGCCGGAACCATTGCAGGTGCCGGGCCAGGTGTGCGCACGGCTCCCGCAGGGAGCACGTTCTGCTCCACTCCGATGGCCAGTTTCCGTTTCACCGTGGCGACCAGGTCGCGCAAGGCGTCGACGCCGATCAGCACGGTGGCGGCGAAGCCCTCGTCCGCCGGAGCCGAACCATCACGGACAGCCTGGATCTGAGCTTCGAAGTCGTGGGCGCCGTGTTCGACCTCCGGCAGGGCGAGGTAGGCCGCCATGCCCTTGATGGTGTGGAACGCACGGAAGACCCTGTTGACCTGATCACCGGTAAAAGTCGTTCCCCCGACCACCGTGGCCTCGGCCTGGACGAGCAGTTCCGTCGCTTCCGAAACGAATTCGCCCAGCGCTCCCTCCGGTCCCTGGAACGCGGAGGAAGCCAACGCCATGACGACGGGCGCTGGCGCCGTCGACGCCGTGGTAGCCGCGCTGGGAGAGCTCCTCTGCAACTGCTCCAACTGTCCACCGAGGGTCAGGATCCGCTGGAAATGGTCTGCCGCCTGCGGACCAGACAGGCCATCGGCGAGGTGACGCATCTGCGCCATCAGGGGCCGCGCCGCGGGATTCCACGCACCCTGCAACATGCGTTGAGCGAGCTGACCGATGGTCGTTCGGACGGCTTCCGGATCCTCCACCCCGGCGACGATCAATTCGGCGATGGCCAGGCTGACGATCTCCAGCGGCTCCGTCGGTGCCGGACCTGGCGTGCTCGCCTGCGGCGGTCGGGAAGCGACTGGACAGCGCACGGCTTCGAGCTGCAGGACGCAGTCGTCGTCGGTGTCGGGAACCGTCACCGACTGGCCATTCAAAAGCGCGATATGCGATTGGAGTCGTGAGACGGTCAGCAGGAGTGCGTCGAAGACGGCGATCGAGCCAGCGATGTCCCGGGTGCGTAGTCCATCGAGCACCTGCTCGCCCGCATGCGACAAGTGCTGGATGCGCTGGAGATCCATGAAACCGGAACAGCCCTTGATCGTATGCAGCGAACGGAAGCAGGCGTTGACCGCTTCGGCATCGACCCGATCCGGCTGACGGCTGAATCCCAGGAGGATCTCTTCAGCGCGGGTGAGATGATCCGTCGCCTCGGCGATGAATTCGGATATCATGTCATCAGTCATGAGCGAACCACCTGAAGGGCCATCATCAGCCGTGGCGGCCCGGTCGGGATCTGGTTGCCGTATCCTACGAATCGCGCAACGGAGCGGTGGTCTTGCCACGGACGGCGGGTTTCATCGCTGACGCTGGACCCCTCCACCCACGAGCAGAGTTCACCGATGATGTCGTGATCATCAGCGACCGGCTGGAGGTTTCCGGCCAGGCAATCGACGAGGTCGGCCGTGCGTTGGACCGCCCGGATGAGCGCGTCGATGCGTGCCGCACCGCGGCAGAACCGATGGAAGCGCAGCTCCTCCAACAAGCGTTCGACGCCTTGGGCCAACACCTGGATGCGTTCCAGCCCCAGGTATCCCGCCATGCCGGAAATGGTGTGGATCAATCGATAGCAGCCGTTGATGTCATTGGCGCGCGCCATCCCGAGGCCCCGTGCCATACCCTGCAATAGCACCTGGGCCTCGGCGAGCTGGATCTTTGCTTCGCTCAAGAAGAGGAGATGGAGGGGGTCGGCCATGGGAGGTTTCGACTGTACCTCACGATTCGTTCAATCTGCAAGCATCGATCTGATTATGTATCGCCGTGTTACCATCCACTTGCTCGCAATGGTCGCAGGTAATTCAAATCGTTCAGATGATTTTCAAGTTTTCCACGAGTGGAACATCTGCGACCATGACAGGTGATGGCTAACAGATTGGTTCGGCGCCGTGGTCGGGACGATTTTGCATTGATTCGACTTTTGACCAACATGAACGACCTGGGTCACGTCAGCATCGAACATGATCACCCAACGAAAGACCCGACCGGCATGCCGGTCGGGTCCTCCCATCACCTTCAACGCGGCCGACGTCGGCCGCTCCTGCTCATCCGCCGGCAGCCTCATGCAGTTCGCTATCGACGACCATGGCACGGTGGGACGTGCGCTGTTCATCGAGCAGGCGATGCAATTCGAGGATCGAGAGCTCGACCAGATCATCGCGTTTGACCACCACCGCAGCCGGGCGCTTGGCGCGTTCGAGAACCCGATCATCACCGAGGACCACACGCTCCAGCTTGCTGCCGAGTGCTTTCATCGCCTGGATGGTCTCGATGCCTTCGCCGTCGGGCATGATCACCGCATCCGGCAGCTCTTTCAGTTGCGCAGCACGGTTGGGCACCTGGCCGATGTCGTTGAAGATGAACTCGGGATGCAGCGGGAGGGTGTCCTCCATGAAGGCGCACTGCACGCCGGCCAGTTCCTTCAGGCTTTCGGCCTCGGGCAGGGTCACCCCGCGCACTTCGCGCACGCGACCGATGAAGGCGATGCGCCGGCAGCCCTTACGGATGAGGTGGCGCGCAGCGAGGTAGCCGGAACGGAAGCTGTTGGGCACGATCGACGACGCGTTGCAGCGGCTGGGAGCGCAGCCGATGACCAGCATCGGACGACGCAGGTCGGCGAGCTGCTTGAGGTGCGGCTCGTGGGTCAGGCCGATGCAGAGGATCACCCGCCCAGGGCGGCGGATGCGATCGACATCGGGGCCGTAAGGCGGGTCCGAGGGGGTGATGTGGTAACGTTCGATCTCGATGCCGTCGGCGGTGCAACGCTCGTGCAGGCGTTTTTCGATGTGGCCGAAGAGGTCGTCCCTCGGCTGCTCCGAGGTGCTGCCGACCAGCAGGGTCAGTTTCCGGTTCGGCAGCGAGCGCACGAACAGGCCGACACCGCGCCGGGCGGTGCAGAGGCCGGATTCCATCAAGCGGCTGACCACTTTGGAAATGGTGTTGGGGCTGGCGGAGAAGCGTTTGGCCAGGGTTCGCACCGAGGGCAGCCGGGTCGACGCGGGGTAGGAGCCCGCCTCGATGTCCTGGCGCATGACGCGGTAGATCTCTTCCTGGCTGGCTTTCTCTTTGGCCATGTGCTCTTCCTATCAGTGGATCACACCAGTCCCGGTGCGTGTGGCGGTCGGGATGACACACCAGCACGACGACTTGTCAATTTCCAACTGGATCGCGAAAAATGCAGGGTTTTTCGCTGCTCACACACCCGTCCGACGAAAAGACGTCGCGAGCCCCGGGCAGAGGCGTTGCTTGAACGCCTGTGGTCAGCGCAAATGCCGGCAAATCTGCGGGCGATGTTCCGTCGGCCGAGCCATCCGCCAGCGCGGTGAGCTGGTGTCGGTGTGGTTTGGAATCCCGAGCGAGCAATGAGGTGGGGCGCAAGCTGCCATCCCCTCATCCCGGCCAGCTGGAATGCCCAACGCCGGCCGGTTTGCGCAGACGGGGTGCCAGGAGTCGATCGCGAGCGCCCTCGCCGATCCGGGCCTCAGACATGGGAGCGCGAAAAGAGATATGGATGCGATCGCTAAAGCTGAACGTTTGTATGAGACCTCGTAAAGAGCACCGATTTTGATCTATTTCGCTCAGAGACTTGTGGCTTCGCCTGGCAACGCCTGAAATTCTGCGATGTATGCTCTGGGGTGACATGAGTCGCGCCTTCTGACATCCATGGTGGCCCCCTCTCAACCAGCCCACCATCCATCACCGGAATACGCCTCTCATAGCGCCTTCGGATATTTCTTTCGACGTCTTCGTACGCCACCGCCTCGTCACCCAAGGATTTCTTTTGCTCATGAATCGGTACCTGCTTCCCGCTCTCATCGCCACGGTCGCCCTCCTCCCCACCCAGACGTCCCTGTCAGCAGCCGATGCGGCCCTGCTCGAACTGACCAAGGGCGACCACGTCGCGATCGTCGGTTCTGGTCTGGCGGATCGCCTGCAGCACGACGGCTGGCTCGAGACGCTGATCCAGCAGGCCTTCCCGACCCAGGAACTCACCATCCGCAACCTCGCTTTCTCGGGCGACGAAGTGGTGCCCCGCTTGGTGACCGACACCGGCGCCACCCGCGAACAATGGCTGACCACGCTGAGGACCGACGTGATCCTCGCCTTCTACGGCTTCAATGAATCCTTCGCCGGACCATCCGGGATCGAGAAGTTCAAACAGGAACTCGACGGCTACCTCAAGACCACGCGCAAAGCCACATACCGCGAGACCAGGTCACCGCGCCTGGTGCTGTTCTCACCCATCGCGCAAGAGCAGCACAGCGATCCGAACCTGACCGACCCCACCGCCAACAACCAGAACCTCGCGCTCTATACCGCCGCGATGGCGAGCGTGGCCAAGGCCAACAACGTCCCCTTCGTCGATCTCTTCGCCGCCTCGCAGCGACTCTATGCCGCGGTCAAACAGCCGCTCACCTTCAATGGCATCCACCTGACCGAGGCCGGCAACCAGGCGCTGGCGCCGGTGATCCTCGCCGCGGTCTTCGCGAAAAGCGCACCTGCGCCCAGCCCCGGCCTGGAAAAACTCCGTGCCGCCGTGGTCGACAAGAGCGAGACCTGGCATCAGCGCTACCGCACGGTCGACAGCTACAACATCTACCAAGCGCGCTCGAAGATCGGTTACGAGTCGGGCAAGGGCGAGGGCGGCAAACCGGGGCCGAAGATCACCAATGCCCAGGTCATGCACCAGGAGATGGCCGTCCGCGACGTGATGACCGCCAACCGCGACAAACGCGTGTGGTCGCTGGCCCAGGGCGGCGATGCCAAGGTCGACGACAGCAATCTGCCCACGGTGATGAAGGTGGGCACCAACCTGCCGGGGGTGAACCCCGATGGCTCGCATCCCTTTCTCGGCGGCGAGGAGGCGATCAGCAAGATGACGGTGCCAAGCGGCATCAAGGTCACGCTCTTCGCCAGCGAAGAAAAATTCCCCGAGCTGGTGAAACCTGTGCAGATGGCTTGGGATACCAAGGGCCGCCTATGGGTCGCCGCCTGGAAGAACTACCCCGAGCGGACGCCCGACAGCAAGGACGGCGACAAGCTGCTGATTTTCGAAGACACCAACAACGACGGCAAAGCCGACAAGTGCATCACCTTCATGGATGAGCTGAACTGCCCGACCGGCTTCCAGTTCTACCAGGATGGCGTGCTGGTGATGAAATCGCCTGACCTGTGGTTCGTGCGCGATACCGACGGCGATGGCAAGGCGGACTGGAAGGAACGCGTGCTGATGGGCCTGGACGCGGCCGACTCGCATCATGAGACCAACTCGATGGTGATGGATCCCGGCGGCGCGACCTACCTCAGCGACGGGGTGTTCCATCGCACCCAGGTGGAGACCGCCGCCGGCATGGTGCGCAACAGCGATGGCGCCATCTACCGCTATGAACCACGGACACAGCGCTTCGAGCGCTACGTGGCCTATGGGTTCGCCAATCCCCACGGCCGCGTATTCGATTCCTGGGGCAACGACATCATCACCGATGGCACTGGCAACTCGAACTACTTCGCACCCGCGTTCAGCGGTCGTCTGGATTACCCGCACAAACACGCGCGCATGCAGGAATTCTGGAAGCGACCGTCGCGGCCTTGCCCAGGGACCGCCTACCTGTCGAGCCGGCATTTCCCCGAGGAGTATCAGGGCAGCTTCCTCAACCTGAACGTCATCGGCTTCCAGGGCATCTTCCGCGTCAAGGTCAGCGAGGACGGCTCCGGTCTGAAAGGCGAGTCGCAGGCGAACCTCCTGAGTTCCAGCGACAAGAATTTCCGTCCGGTCGGCGCCAGCGTGGCGCCGGACGGATCGCTCTACGTGCTCGACTGGGCCAACGCGATCATCGGCCACCTGCAGCACCACCTGCGCGATCCCAACCGCGACCAGATCCATGGCCGCATCTACCGGCTGACGTGCGAGGGCCGCCCCCTGCTGAAGCCGGCGGCCATCGACGGTCAGCCGATCGCCGCCCTCCTCGACCAGCTCAAGGAGCCGGAGGACAACCAGCGTCTGCGTGCGAAGATGGAGCTCGGCAAACGGGACTCCGCGCAGGTCATCAGTGCGGTGACCACGTGGATCGCCGGCCTCAAGAAACAGGATCCCGCCTACGAGCACCAGGTGCTGGAAGGCCTGTGGGTGCACCAATGGCACAACGTCGTCGACGTGACGCTGCTCAAACGAGTGCTCGCCTCACCCGACCATCGTGCCCGTGCAGCCGCGGCGCGGGTGCTCTGCTATTGGCGCGATCGCGTGCCCGAGGCGCTGGCCCTCTTCAAGACGCTGGCCGGGGATGAACACCCGCGCGTGCGCCTGGAAGCGGTGCGCGCCGCCAGCTTCTATACCGGCGCCGACCTCGCCGCCGCCAACGAGATCGCCTACACCATCTTGAAGAAACCGACCGACTACTACCTCGATTACTGCTATCAGGAGACCCTCCGCCAATTGCGACTGCAGGATAAGGAACCCTATCTGCCCAAGGATCCCGCCTTCGCCGGTCTGGTGGCGCAGAAGGAAGCCACGGTGGCGCTGCAGGCGGCCAAGGAAAAGGGGTATGGCCCGAAGCGCAGACTCGAGGGCGCCGACAAGAAATCCTATGAGCTGGGCAAGGAGGTCTTCAACCGCGACGCTCACTGCATCACCTGCCATCAACCCGATGGCAAGGGCCTGCCCAATCTCTATCCGCCGCTGACCAACCAGGAGTGGCTCTCCGATAACGAACGCCTGATCAAGATTTCACTCAAAGGCTTGTGGGGGCATCTGAAGGTCGGCGACAAGTCCTTCGACCCCAGCAAGGGGGTTCCGCCGATGACTGGTTTCGCCGCATTGCTCAAGGATGAAGAGGTGGCAGCGGTGCTGACCTACGTCCGGCAGTCCTTCGGCAACGACCTCGATCCGATCAAAGCGGCCGAGGTCGCCAAGGTGCGCAAGGCCACCGACGCCAAGCCCGGTTTCTATACGGTCGAGGACCTGATGAAGGAGCACCCGATCGCGGGCTGGGAGCAGTGGAAGGCGAAGTGATCGCCACGCTCAACGCCATCCGTCGGATGGCGAAAGCAGTTCAAACCGCAGAGGGCGCAGAGGCCGCAGAGTTGGGAACACCATTCCTGGAGGAGAGCGCAGTGCGGGATACGAGTGTATTGACGGATTGAGACTCGAGCGCGCACGTGCGTGGTGCGGAACTGCGCACCGCGTTTTCTCGGCTCCTCTCTGCGTCCTCTGCGCCCTTTGCGGTTTGACCGGTCTCCGCCGGCTTTCTCCGGCAAAGGGACCACATGGAATGCCCAAAAAAAAACGGGGCCGACCCCCTTGGTCGACCCCGTTCATGGCGCTCACCGCGCCTTGGCGCGGCAGGGCCTCAGCCCTTGGCGGCTTTGCCGCCGTGGGTGACGGCGAGCTTCTTCACCGACGCCTGCAGCGCCTCGATCTTGTTGGTCTTCTCCCAGCTGAACTGCTTGCGGCCGAAGTGGCCGTGGTAGGCGGTTTCGCGGTAGATCGGACGCAGCAGGTCGAGCGCGTCGATGATGCCCTTGGGGCGCAGATCGAAGACGTCCTGCACGGCGGCCGACAACACGTCGTCGCCGACGGTCGCGGTGCCGAAGCTGTCAACCTTGACCGACACCGGCTTGGCCACGCCGATGGCGTAGGCGACCTGGACCTCACAACGGGTGGCGAGCTTGGCCGCGACGATATTCTTGGCGACCCAGCGCGCGGCGTAGGCGGCGCTGCGGTCGACCTTCGAGGGGTCCTTGCCCGAGAACGCGCCGCCGCCGTGGCGACCCATGCCGCCGTTGGTATCGACGATGATCTTGCGGCCGGTCAGACCGGTGTCGCCTTGCGGACCACCGATCTCGAAGCGACCGGTGGGGTTGATGTGGAAGATGGTCTTCTTGTCGACCTTCAGCTTCGAGGCCTTGTTGATGACCTCGGTGCACATCTTGATCATGTCCTTGGTCAGGACCGACATC
>JANPIY010000157.1:0-2213 GCA_031425255.1 Planctomycetota bacterium | reverse complement strand
GCGCCCTGACCTTCGTCTTCGGCACCGTATCCTCGTCCCTGCAACTGGTGCGCGACGGCCGGGTGCGGGCGCTGGCGGTCACCACCGCCGCCCGCATCCCCAGCCTGCCTGATGTACCGACCGTGGCCGAACAGGGGTTTCCCGGATACGAGCTGAATGAGTGGAACGGCTTCTACGCCCCCGCCGGCCTGCCCGCGGCGGTGTTGGCGCGGCTGCATGAGGCGGCGCTGCATGCGCTTGCCGATCCCACGCTCCGGCAGCGGTTCGAAGCGCTGGGGGCCATTCCGGTCGGCAGTCCGCAGCCCGAATTCGCAGCCTACGTGGCGGCGCAGCGTGGCCTGATGGCGACCCTGGTGCGCGAGGCCCGCATCGAGGCCGGTTGAAGCTGCGTTCTCCCCGGCGGAGACAGGCAGAACATTGGTCTGTCTTGGACATTTCCACCCCAACAACAATGCACTACCACCGCGCGATCAATCAGCAGGCGGAGGATGGCGTCAGCGATGCAACGTGAAAGCCTGACGCCTGAAGTCTGGGATGCACACCGCCTGCGCATTGCGACCGACGCAGCCGGCGTCGCCCTATGGTCCTGGAACGTGGATACCGACCAGATCGCGCTGGACGAACGGGCGCACCAGCTGTGGGGCATGCCCCTCGATGGTGGGCTCGTGACCTTCGAAACCCTGTCTGCCCGCATCCATCCTCAGGACCTCGACCGGGTCCGCGCGGCCTTCACCGCGACGCGCGAAATCATGGGCGCCTACGAGGTGGACTTCCGCATCCTGCATGAGGGCAACATCCGGTGGGTTTCCGCTCGTGGCCGGGGTGAGGATCAGGGCATCGTTGCCCGGGTCATGTTCGGCATTTTTCTGGACGTGAGTGAGCGCAAGCGGGCCGAGGAGGCGCGGGAGTTGCTGGCCAATGAGATGAGCCACCGGGTGAAGAACCTTTTTGCCATCGCCTCTGCCCTCACCAGCATCTCATCGCGGTCGACCACCTCGGCGCAGGAGATGGCGGAGGATTTGACGCGGCGGCTGTCGTCGCTTGGCCGGGCACATGACCTGATCCGGCCACGCCTGAGCGACCAGCAGGCCGCCATCCAGCTCGGCGAACTGCTGGCGACGCTGCTTGAAGCCTATGACGATGGCGGTGAGGGCCGAGAGCGCATCAGGATTACCTCACCAGGCGTGCTGGTGGGCGAGGCGTCGGTTACGACGATGGCGCTGGTCATCCACGAGCTGGCGACGAACTCGCTCAAGTACGGCGCCCTTTCAAAGGCGACGGGGACCTTGGACGTGACCTGCGTGGCGGAAGACAACCAACTCGACATCATCTGGACTGAAACCGGCGGCCCGCCTGTCTCCACTATCCGGGGAGACCCCGGCTTCGGGAGCGAGTTGGTCAACATGAGCATCACCGACCAACTGGGCGGCACGATCGAGTTCGACTGGCGGAGCGAGGGCCTCGTCGTGCATTTGAAGATGAGCCGGGCGCGTCTCGGAGTCTGAGCCGCGCCCGGTGATCGTCAGGGTCCAGGGTCGCCGCCTGTGCTGTCCCACACCGCGCCGGATGTGAAGCTGGTCTCGCTGGCGGCCAACAGCACGAAGAGCGAAGCGATTTCGGCCGGCTGGCCTGGCCGGCCCAACGGGGCCTCTTTCCCGAACTCCGGCAAGGCGTCCGGCAACTGCCCGCCGGAGGGCTGCAGCGGCGTCCAGTAGGGCCCCGGCGCCACGGCGTTCACGCGGATACCCTTCTCGGCCAACTGCTTGGCGAGCCCGCGAGTGAAGCTCACGATGGCTGCCTTGGTCATCGAATAGTCCAGCAATGCCTTGGGCGGGTCATAGGCGACGACCGAGGCGGTGCCGATGATGGACGCGCCGGGCGGCATATGCGGAATCGCGGCCTTGGAGAGCCAGAACATGGCGTAGAGATTCGTCTTCATCGTGCGGTCGAACTGCTCGTTGGTGATGTCCATGATCGACTTCTGCGCGCCTTGCTTGGCGGCGTTGTTGACCAGAATGTCGATGCCGCCAAACTCGCGAACCACCTGCGTGACCATGCCCTGACAGAACGCCTCGTCGCGGATGTCGCCGGGCACCGCCAGCGCCTTGCGGCCGGTGTCGCGGATGAGGGCGATGACCTCGCGCGCATCCTCCTCCTCCTCCGGCAGGTAGCCGATGGCGACGTCGGCGCCCTCGCGGGCGTAGGCGATGGCG
>JANPIY010000156.1:0-5307 GCA_031425255.1 Planctomycetota bacterium | reverse complement strand
GGATGGCCCCGGGAGATTTCGCCACCGCCACCCCCGTCCTGCCCGGGCCCGTCGTCACTTTCAGCGGGTCCGCCGCGCGTTTCGTGGGGGGGGGGGTTGTTTGGGGTTTTTTCCTCTCGCTGGGGGGCCGGCCCCTGGCATGGTTTGGGGCTTTGGCCCTGCCTGTCCGTGGGCCCCGGGGCCGGGCGGGCCACGACGAAACGCGCGGCGGACCCGCTGAAAGTGACGACGGGCCCGGGCAGGACGGGGGTGGCGGTGGCGAAATCTCCCGGGGCCATCCCCCCGACTTTCAGCCGGAGGTCATAACGCGTGAGCGGCCCGTAGCTGTCCACCAGGGGGGTGGTCCAGCTCAGTCGTGCGTACTGATCGCTGGGCAGCGCATCGACGGTCAGGTTCGTCACCGCCGCCGGCGCCACCCCGCTGCCCTGGAGCAGGACCGAGACGGTGCTGGCGTTCATATTCGCCACCGCCACATCGACTGAACCATTGCCGTCCAGATCGCCCACGGACCCGACGTAGGGGGCTGCGCCCGTCAGGTAGCCGATGTGGGGATGGAAGGTGCCGTCGCCCTTCCCGCGCAGGATGCCGAAGGACTGGCTGCCGACGTTGACGCACAGCAGGTCGAGCTTGCCGTCGCCATCCATATCCTCGGCCATCAGGGCCTTCGGTTCCCGCCCACTGGCGAAGGTGGTCGGTGGCCCGAACACCCGGCCACCCTGGTTGAGCAGCACGGCGATCTCATGGGTCGGACCATAATAATGGGATTCGGCGAGGTCCCTCAGGCCGTCGCCATTGAAATCGCCCATCGCGACCGAGAGGTCCTGCGCACCAGTCGGATGGGCCACGGGCGCGGCGTACACGGGAACTCCCGGAGACCCGCTGCTGCTGCAGAACAGGGTGGTCAATTGCCCATTCCAGGTGCAGGCGATGTCGCGCAAACCGTCGTTGTCGAGATCCCCGACCGTCACCGAATTGACGAAGCCCGAGGTCAGGAGCGGTGCCGGGGTGGACAACCCGCCGACTCCGTCGCCGAGGAATACCGTAAGACCCACACCAGCGGCGAGGACGTCGAGCCTGCCATCGGCATTGAGGTCGACGACGCGCATCGCCACCACGGCTCCCAGGATAGCGGTGGCAGGGTAATCCTGACGCGCCTGGAAGCTGCCATCGCCGAGGCCCAGAAAGACCGATATTTTTCCCGGCGTGACCTGACTGGCGACCACCACGTCGTTCTTGCCATCGCCATCGAGGTCGGTGATCGCGACCGAACTGGGATTGCCCGGGACGACGAGGGCGGGAGCCGGCGTGGGGAAGATCCCATTGCCGCCGGTGTTGAGGAACACCCGGATGGAGTTGCCGCTGCCGTTGCCCACCACCACGTCGTTGGTGGCGTCGTTGTCGAGGCGGCCGATCGCCACCGTACGTGGTCCCGTACCCGAGACGTAGCTGGCATGCGGGCTGGTGAAGTCGATGTCGGCCGCACCGGCACGCGACAAGGCGGAGACCAGGACGGTGGTCAGGACAACCGTCAGGACCACAGGAGCGAGGAGTGCGCGGAGGTGCTGGTGCATGGTGGCGGCACGGTAGCGCGGTCGAGGTTGGCACAAGAGCAGGAACATGGTTTTCCGTGCAACCTGATCACGAATCGAGCCTGACCGCTACGATGCGCAGGAACTCCGGGTCAGGGGAAGCTGGTTATTTTCCCAGATCCAGGCACACCAGTTCACCCTTGGCATTACGCAGATAGAGCCGCCCATGGCTGAGCACCGGTGCGGTCCAACAGGTGCCGCCGAGCACCTGCGCCCGTGCGAGTTCACGGTAGGCGCCGGGCTCGGCAGCGGCGACCACCAGTTCGCCGGTGAGGGTGAGGATCACCAGGCGGCCGCCCGCGAGGATCAGCGAACCACGCACCGGGGCGCTCCACACCTCCGTGCCGGTGGCGAGGTCGAGGCAACCGAGGTGGCCGGCGTCCTTGTTCACCCGGCCCTCGAAGCCGTACAGGTGTCCGCCCTGCAGCACCGAGGTGGCGAGGTGGTTGCCGAGTACGGTGGTGTTCCAACGCAGTTCGGGACCTCCACTGTCGCCTAAGGTGAACCACGAGGTTCCCAGGCCGTGGCCGCTGGAGACCAGCAGCGCCTCGGCAGTGATCAGCGGATCGGGCGAGTTCTCACCGAAGCTGGTCTTCCAGGGCAGCTCCCAGCGCACGGCACCGGTGGCGACCTCGACCGCACGCAGGGTGTCGGTGCCGAACATCAGGACCTGCGCCACGCCACCGCGGGTGAACAGCACCGGGCTGGCGTAGCCCGGCAATCCCGCGCCCGAATTCCAGGCGATGGCGCCGTCGGCTCGCTTGAGCGCAACGCCGCCCTTGCCGACGTTGAAGAGCACCAGGTCGCCGCTGACGACCGCCGAACTGGCGAATCCCCAGGTCGGTGGTTTCAGACCATCGGCCGCCAGCAGACGGGTCCAGCGCACCGCGCCGGTGGCAGCATCGAGGCTGAACACCTGGCCGCTCTTGCTGAGGGTATAGACCGCGCCAGCGGCAACGGTCGGCGTCGAACTCGGACCACCGGCATAATACTTGGGATCGAGTCTGCTGGCGAAGGCATGTCGCCACACCGGCGCGCCGGTAACGGCATCCAGGCAGGTGACCACATCCTGATCCTGCTCGTTGCCCTGGGTGTAGAGCCGGCCGCCACTGATCGCCAGCGAAGAGAACCCGGTGCCGACCTTGGCGCCCCACAGTTTCTTGGGACCGTCCGCCGGCCAGGTGTGGCTCCAGCCGTCCTCGAGCGACACATTGTCGGCGGTGGGACCGCGGAATTGTGGCCAGTCGGCGGCACCGAGGGGAAGTAGGCCAGCGAGCAGCATCAAGATGAGCACAGGCATGGATGGACAACCTCCAGCGCGAGGTTGGCGTTGCCGGCGCGGATACCAATGGCCGTCACGTGCGTGAGATGCCGGCTATCGGCCTGGCTGCTGCTGCACGCTCGTCAGCAACAGATTCGCGCAGGCTTCGGCCGAACCGTCGCCGGTCAAAGCTACCGCGACGAAAGCCTGATCCCTAGGTGAGAAGAGCACCACCGTCTTGATCCCAGGCGAACCGCCGCTGTGGCCGATCCAGGTGCGGGCGCCAAGCGTGGGATGAGTGAAGGCGTAGAGCATCACGCCGCGGCCGTAGAACGTCCCGGCGTCGAACATCGGATAGAGCCGTTCTACCAGGCTGGCAGTGTTTTCGCTGCTCAGCAGCTTGCCGGTCAGGAGCGCATGCCAGAAACGCAGCATGTCGTGGGCCGATGCCACCACTCCACCCGCGGCGTAAGCCCAGTTAGGCACCATGCGCGATGATTGGGCATCGCGCGGCAGCAGCGGCGCCACGTCAGCCGGTTCCTCCTGCGGTGCCAGCGCGCGCAGCGTGGTGAGCCGCAGCCGGTCAGCGATGCGCGCATTCACCGCTTCGTGATAGGGCCGTCCATCGACCGCTTCGATGATGCGACCGAGCATGGCGTAGCCGGTATTGGAGTAACGCCAATATTGGCCCGGAGAGCACAGCGCTCCGTGCCTTGCCGCGATCGCGAAACCTTCCTCCGGCGTGCGGTAGCGCGGCTCGCGCTGTACCACCAGGTCCTCGTTGGCGCTGAAGACGCCGGCGGTGTGCTGGAGCAGATGATCGACGGAGATCAACGCGGCATTGGGAAACCCGGGCAACCAACGCGCGAGCGGATCGTCGAGGCGGAGCTTGCCCTCCTCCACCAGTTGCATCACCACGGTAGCGGTGAGCGCTTTGCCCGCGCTGGCCCACCAGAGCCGCTCCTGCCTGGGCGTACCGTCGGCGCCGCGCGTCGCGCTCCAGTGTCCGCCTGCGGTCGCGAGTGCCGCCGTCATCACCCCCGCCTGGGTGTGCTGCAGCGCTTTCACCAGCGCCTGATCGAGGCGGTCGCGGGTCGCGGCGTCGAATTCGCCGCCGAGGATGAGGTCGACGGCGGGCAACTCGACCTTGGTCGCGTACAGGGGTGGGCCTGCGTAGGGCCGCGGACCGACGCCGACCACCCGCTGATCATTGCGGACCTCGGCGGTGGTCGGGCCGCAGGCGGTGGCGAGCACCAGGAACGCGGCGAGGAGCAGGGCGTGGGCGCGGTTGAGCATGCCGTCAGCGTTACCGCCAGGAGCGGGGAGCAATCACCCGCGCCAACGGGTTTTCCTCTGGGAGCGCCGGCTTGCGTTGGTCAATGGCACGCGTCGCTGGAACAGTTGCTCTGCCTGGCAGAGGACGGACCATCCGGCCCCGTGAGCACTCCCCTTCGTGTCGAGGTCGCCCTGGGCGACCGCAGCTATCCCATCCACATCGGTGCTGGTCTGCTGGCGCAGGCGGGCGCGTTGATCGCGCCGCACCTGAAGGGCGGCAAGGCGCTGGTGATCGCCGATGCCACGGTCGCCCGCTTGCATGGCTCCGCTCTGACCGCCGCGCTCGATGCCGCCGGCATCGCTCACGCGCTCACCACCTTCCCCGCCGGCGAGCCGAGCAAGTCGCTGAGCACCGCTGAGGTCCTGTGGCAGGCGTGCGCGGCCAACCAGATCGACCGTTCCGGCGCCATCATCGCGCTGGGCGGTGGTGTCAGCGGCGACCTCGCCGGCTTCGTCGCCGCCGCCTGGATGCGTGGCATCACCTTCATCCAGGTGCCGACGACCCTGTTGGCGATGGTCGATTCCAGCGTCGGCGGCAAGACCGGGGTCAACAGCACCGCCGGCAAGAATCTCATCGGCGCCTTCAAGCAGCCATCGTGCGTGGTCATCGATCCGCTGCTGGTGGCGACCATGGACGGCCGCGAATACCGCGCCGGCTTGGCCGAGGTGCTCAAATACGGCGTGATCAAGGACCCCGCCTTCTTCGCCTGGCAGGAGGCCAACGCCGAAGCACTCGCCCGGGGCGAACCTGCCGCCGTCGCCTACGCAGTCGCCGAGAGCTGCCGCATCAAGGCCTGGTACGTGGGCGAGGACGAGACCGAGCAGGGCGTGCGCGCACACCTCAACTACGGCCACACCTTCGGCCATGCGCTCGAACGCGAGACCAGGTACACCCACTACCTGCATGGCGAAGCGGTCGGCATCGGCATGCGCATGGCGGCGGATCTGGCGAGACAGCTGGGGATGCTCAGCGACCAGACGCTGATCACGCGCCAGGACGCCTTGCTGGCGCGCTTCCAATTGCCGGTCGCGCACGCGACGGCGGATGCCGCAGCTCTGGCCAAGGTTCTCGCTGGCCACTGCGCGTTGGACAAGAAGGTCGCGGCCGGGCGGATGCGCTTC
>JANPIY010000155.1:0-3598 GCA_031425255.1 Planctomycetota bacterium | reverse complement strand
CACCGCCTTCGCCCGCTTCTGCTCGGCGGATCTGCCGGCGGTCAGCGCCTTCTACAACGCCGCCACCGGCAAGGGCACGCTGAACCGCATCTTCATGAATGGCGAGGAAACTGGGGACGAAGGCCGCTCATTTGCCAACGTCGTCAGCGGCCCGGACGCCGGCAAGAGCTGGGAGCTGCCTCTTCTGGGCCAAGCCTCATGGGAGAATCAGATCGCCAGTCCCTACGCGCAGGACGCCACCATCGTCATCGGCCTGGACGACTCCACGCCGGGCCAGGTCTACGTCTATGTCGGGGCCAAGAACACCACCGGCGCCAACGACATCGAGAAGGCGGGACTGACCAACGGCGCGCTCTATGGCATCCGCGCCAACAACGTGCTGAAGGAAGACCGCGCGCTCAACGTCGGCATCGCCGCCACGGGCGGCTCCGCAGCGTTCACCATGGTCCCCCTGGGTGATGTCAGCGGCCTGTTGGGCGCCGCCGTGGGCGCCACCGGCGCGAAACACCAGGCCAACAGCGTCGCCGCCGGCGTGACCGAATTCCTGCGCCCGGAGGATGGCTGCTGGGATCCGCGCAACCCCTCGGACTTCTACTTCGTCACCACCGACCGCTTCGACAACTTCAAGAACGGCGGCACTACCACGGGTTCCAGCGTCGGCCGTTCGCGCCTTTGGAAGCTGCGCTTCAGTGACATCGCCAATCCCACCGCCGGCGGATCCATCACCATGCTGCTCGATGGCACCGAAGCCCATCAGATGCTCGACAATATCACCATCGATCAGCACGGTCGCATCCTCATGCAGGAAGACACCGGCGGTAACGAGTTCGCGGCGCGCATCTGGAGTTATCAGATCGGCACCGGTGCGCTGACGAGGATCCTGACGCACGACCCGGCCCTGTTCGGTGATCGTACGCCCCCCGTCACCACCCTGCCGCGAACGGGATTCACCCATGACGAGGAATCCTCCGGCATCATCCCGATGGACGAGATCCTCGGCGCCGGGAAGTACCTGGCGGTGGTCCAGGCGCATTCGACCACCAAGTACAGCGACGGGACGATGATCCCGACCGCGGCGCTCCTGCCCAGCGGTGCCATCGACCCCAGCACCGAGGTCTATGAAGGTGGCCAGCTGGTCGCGATCACGCTGCCGGTGCCCGCTAATACGGCCCCCACCGGCGGTGCCATCACTGCCGTCACCACCCAGGCCACCAAGGTCATCATCCCGGTGTCGGCCGTCCTCGCGACCGTCCACGATGCCGACAACGACGCCGTGGC
Organism: Planctomycetota bacterium; assembly: GCA_031425255.1. Classification (GTDB taxonomy): domain Bacteria; phylum Planctomycetota; class UBA11346; order UBA11346; family UBA11346; genus BOG-1363. The sequence continues at coordinate 2,320 of JANPIY010000155.1, read as the reverse complement.
CGTGACCGCGGTGTCCGTGCTCTCCGGCGACACCGCCACTCCGAGCCCGGTGAAACTGGTCGGCGACCAGATCATCTACACTCCGACCGCCGGCTTCACCGGTGAGACCGTCCTGCAATACACCATCACCGATGGCGTGCGCCTCTCGGGGGCCATCCCCCGTGCGATGATGTTGACCCACACCAACGGCGTGACGGTCTACAACTCCGGCTTCGGTTCCGACCTCTATCCGGTTCCAGGCACCAGCGACCAGTTCTGGCTGATCGCCGATCGCGGCGCCAACGCCGATGGCACCAACCCGGTTCCCGCGGCGTCGTTCCAGAAGTTGTTCCCCAATCAGGCTTATGCGCCGACCCTGACGCGGGTGCGGTGGAACGCGGACAACAGCGTGACGGTGCTCGAGACCATCACCCTGAAGGATGACAGCGTCACGCCGGTGGGTCTGACCGGCATCCCCAACCCCATCAATGTTGCCCTGCAGAGCGACGCCCACATGGAAGTCGCCAGCACCATCTTCGGGGCCGCCATCAGCGGCGATCCCAAGGGTTTCGACAGCGAGAGCGTGGCGCTCGACCTGGCCGGCAATTTCTGGGTATCGGACGAATACGGCCCCTGGATCACCAAGTTCGAGGCCGTCACCGGCAAGACCCTGGAGCGCATCGGACCCTATGCGGCCAACAGCGCCGGGCACAAGCTGCCGGCGGTGTTCGCCAAGCGCACCCCCGGGCGCGGCATGGAATCCATGACCATCACTCCGGACGGAACCAGGCTGGTCGGCCTGATGCAGTCGGGCCTGATGACCGGCACCGTCAACACCGACAGCAAGGGCAAGAAGGTCGCCGCGGCGCGCATCCTGGTCTACACCATCCTCACCGGCGCCTGCGAAGAGTACGTCTACATCCTCGATGACGAGACCACCGCTTTCAAACGGCTGGTGGCCTGCTCGATCAGCACTCTCGACGGCGTCACCTTCACCGTGCTCGAACGCGATGGCGATTTCGGCGTCGGCGTCGGCAACTCCTTCGGCAAGAAGAAGATCTTCAGCTTCACCCTGGCGGGTGCGACCAACGTCAACGACGCCGGCGTCGATGGCGCGAATGGCAAACTCTTCGGCGGTCTGACCGTCGAGGACATCTCTGGCCAGGTCGGCGCCGCGGCCACCAGCCTGCCGGCAGCCGGCATCACGCCGGTGACCAAGACCCTGGTCAAGGATCTCACCGTGCTCTGCGACGCCTTCCCGCACGACAAATGGGAAGGTGTGGCGGCACGCAGCGATGGCCGCCTGGTGCTGGTCAATGACGACGACTTCGGCATCAAGGGTGAAAACACCCTCGAGGCCAAGACCATCACCGGCTCGACGGTGGTCGACTTCAATCAATTGATGGAGGTCGATCCCACCCGCATGGCGACGGCGACCGGCACCGTGACGGTGACGGTCAGCGCCGCGGTGGTGCCCAATACGGCACCGACCATCACCAACACGCTCAGCGCGTCGACCACCGAGGACGTCGCCACCACTCCGGCGATCACCGTGGTGGTGGGCGATGCGGAGACCGCCGCTGCCGCCTTGACGGTGACCGCCACCTCGTCGAACACCACGCTGGTGCCCGACGCCAATCTGGTGTTCAGCGGCACGGGCTCGGGACGCACGCTGGCGATCACGCCGGCGGCGAACCAGAGCGGCACCAGCACCATCACGGTGACGGTGACCGACGGCAGCCTGAGCGCTTCGGATACCTTCGTCCTGACGGTGACGGCGGTGAACGATGCGCCGGTGGCTGCTGCCGGCACCGCGACCGTGGCCGCGGGTGCCAGCGTCAGCGGCACGCTGGTCGCCAGCGACGCCGAAGCCGCCACGCTGACCTACAGCAAGGTGGTGGATGGCACCAAGGGCACGGCGACGGTGAGCGCCAATGGCGCCTTCACCTACGCTGCCAATGCCGGGGCCACCGGGACCGACACCTTCACCTTCAAGGCCAATGACGGCACCGTCGATTCCAATATCGCCACGGTGACGGTGACCATCACCGCCGCGGGCAGCCCGCCGGTGGCGGCCGATACGGGTGACAACGATTCCAAGTGCGGCGTGGGTGGCGGGCTGGGCGTGCTGGCGCTGGGCCTGCTGCTCAGCCTGCAGGGCCTGTTCCTGCGCCGTCGGCGCTGAGCCGGCTGAGGTCAATAGCGAAGATGCCGCCGGCAGCGCCACCGCTGCCGGTCCGGGCAAGAAGGCCTGAGTCCGTCTTGGCGCCGAACGGCGGTTTTACCTCTGACCCCCTGGGACCATCCCAGGGGTTATTTTATGGCTTCTTTGGCGTGAGCG
>JANPIY010000154.1:0-1642 GCA_031425255.1 Planctomycetota bacterium | reverse complement strand
CCACCGTGGGCGCGAGCCAACGCCAGAAGGTAGGTGTCAGTGACGTGATGGGCACTCAAGAGCCTCGCCCCCATCACCAGGCCAGCGTCCAGCGCGCTGATGTCATCGGGCCAGAAGTGGTGCCCCGGCAAAGCACGAAGTGATGCCAGCGATGGCATGATCCCGGCCGGGGTTCCTGGCGAGCCTGGGTATCGTGGGTTGCCCATGATGCGAAGCACCGCGTTTTCCGTCAGAGGACAGGTCGCCCAGGCTAGCTGACCCTCGGCTTCAAACCAGCGATGTGCCGGTTCGTGGTGCAGATGCGCCTGGTCGATCATGGCGATCAACACGTTTGCATCCAGCAGATAGATCATTCAGGGCGTTTCGTCGTCCAATTGTCGGACCAGTTCCATGGTCACTGGCATGGCGTCCGGTCGGCGTGGAAGAAGCACGACGCCGTTGCGGGTTCGGAGCGGTTGTGTCGAGGGGCGGAGTGCTTGACGCGCGAGCTCAGAGATCACCTCGCCCACACTACGGCGCTGCTGGGCGGCAATGCCGCGCGCGGCGGCGAGGACATCATCGTCGATGGCGAGGGTGGTTCGCATGGGACGCATCTAGCATCACGCATCAATTTTCGCCAGCATTCCATCGGCTGCCCTTGCAAGCCCTGCCACCCCATGCCAACGCTTTCGCCATGCCAACGCCTTGCATCTGCGGGGATTCCCCCGCGTGGAGCTGACCACCGACCCTGCCCTTCAGGCCGCACAGCGGCTGGAGCTGGCGGTGGAGAAGCTTGCTGTCGCCATTGAGCGACGGTTCGAGCAAATGCGCGCCGCGGCTGCCGCGGCGGCGGCGGATTCAGTTCCTCGGGCCGAGGTGCTCGCCCTGTCTGCCCGGCTCGACCAGGCAATGAACCAGCTGCGCGGCGCCATGCTGGACGATGAGGAGCATCCCTGATGGGTCAGGTCACCGTCCGCGTGAACGGCTACAGCCACACCATCGGCTGCAAGGATGGCGAGGAAAGCCACGTCCGCGACCTCATCGCCGTCATCGACGGCAAGGTGAAGCTCATCCAGCAGATGGGCGGCCAGTTCTCCGAAAGCCGGATGCTGCTGCATGTGGCCCTTCTGCTAGCCGATGAGCTGGGTGACTTGAAGATCGAGATGGTCCGCGCCCAGAACGGCGAACCCTTGCCGATCCCGCCGCCGACGACCGACCCGCGCCTGGCGGAACGCCTCGCCCGCATCGCGGAGCGGATCGAGGGCATTGCGTCCAACCTCGAGCGTCCGTGAACCTCACGCTTCGCAACGTGGCAGCATCCATCCAGGAACCACCGTAAGCGACAATCGGACATGACCCGTGCGCGATAGAAAGCCGGCCTGAAGCCCTCGCAACCTGTGTGGGCCCATTGCTCGGAGCACGACGACCATGACCCATACCGACGAAGACTCGATCCAGATCCAGCTGGGCAGGCGGGCCTCTCTTTTAGCGAGTGGTGCGCTCACCGCCGGCTTCACAGCCGAGGCCAGCGCCCAGCCCCAGCACACCGAAACAACCACCCTGGCGCAAGCGGCCATTCGGCCCGCCACCGAGGCAGGTTGGTTCGAGGCCATCCCTGGCGAGCGCATGCGAATCCGCATCGCCAGCGACGACAGCCGCGGGG
>JANPIY010000153.1:0-14737 GCA_031425255.1 Planctomycetota bacterium | reverse complement strand
CTGCACCTGGGCAATCAGATCTTCAGCCAGCAGGTGACGCCGGAGACCGTCGATCGGCGACCGGGTGCTGGCCGCACCAGTCTCGACGACCTCATCACGCTGGCGCCCTACCTGAGCCCGCACAGCGATGTGGTCGCGCTGCTGGTCCTCGCGCACCAGGTGCCCATGCACAACCTCCTGACCCGCGCCTCCTACGAGACCCGTCGTGCGCTGCGCGACGACCAGGTGATGAACGAAGCCCTGGGTCGCCCGCCCGGATTCCGCAGCGACACCACCACCCGCCGCATCACCAGTGTCGGTGAGGCGGTCCTGCGTTATCTGCTCTTCGCCGATGAGGCCGCCTTCAGCGGCCCGGTGCGGGGAACCTCGGGTTTCGCTGCGGAGTTCCAGGCCAGCGGTCTACGTGACGGCCGCGGCCGTTCGCTGCGCGACCTCGACCTGGAACGCCGCCTGCTGCGCCATCCCGTGAGCCATCTCATCTACAGCGAAGCATTCGATGCTCTGCCACCGGCGGTACGCACCTATATCCTCGAGCGCCTGCTCATGGTGTTGTCGGCGGCGACGAGCGACGATCAGTTTCCACACCTCTCGCTGGCGGATCGGCGTGCCATCCTGGAGATCCTGGTGGCGACGAAACCTGGGTTGCCGCCCGGATTCGCCACCGTCATCAAGCCGTGAAGCACGGGGCACGACGCTGCACGACGTTTTCTGCCGCTCCCGCTCAGCCTGATCCGACCTTCACATGCTGTTGACGGGCCGCCTTACCTTGACTCCCTCATGGCCCCTCCGACCGTCCCAGCCGACGACCGCACCGGTCATCTGGGAGCCGATCCATGGGCAAGCAGCAGGCGATGCCGACGCATCGGATGGGCATCGATCTCGGCGGAACCAAGATGCATGCGGTTGTGGTCGATCACAAAGGTCGGGTGGTGTCCACGGCACGGCGGGCGACCAAGCCCGAGGGTGGCTACAAAGCCGTGCTCAAACGTCTGGTGATCACCGCCCACGAAGCAGCGCAGGTGGCGGGCATCACGGTGAAATCGCTTCGCGCCATCGGTCTGGGTATGCCAGGGCCGATCGACGATCGCCTCGGTGTGGTCCACCTCGCGCCGAATCTGGGCTGGCGTGAACGGCCGGTCGCAGCCGACCTGAAGAAATTGATCGACCGACCAGTGGTGCTCGGGAACGACGTCAATTTCGGTTGTCTGGGCGAAGTGACCCATGGCTGCGCCGCCGGCTCGACCAGCGCCTTCGCCGCCTTCGTCGGCACCGGGCTGGGTGGCGGCATCGTGCTGGGTGGCCGCCTGCTCAATGGCCTGCATGGCTTCGCCGGTGAGATCGGGCACATCCCGGCACCCTTCGGCGACGCGCTGTGCGCGTGTGGTCTGCGTGGCTGTCTGGAGACTTCCGCGAGCAAGACCGGCATCATCCGCCTGATCCTGGCGCACCAGCGCCGTGGGGTCAAAAGCCTGATCAAGCTGAAGCTGGGTGATCGCCTGAAGTCGTCGCAATTGCGCGAGGCCTGGAAGCAGAAATGCCCGGCGACCCGAGCCGCGGTCAAAGATTCGTGCCGCGCACTCGGCTGGGGCCTGGCCTCGGTGGCCGGTACCATCGACCCCCAGGTCTTCATCCTCGGCGGCGGTGTGATGGAGGCGATGGGTGGCACGCTGCTGCCCATGGTGCGCAGCGGCATGAGCGAATTCAGCATGGCCTACCGCGACCGCGTGGCCGACCTGCGTCTGGCCGCTCTCGGCGATGATGCGGTGGCGATCGGCGCGGCGGTGGCCAGCGTACCCCGGCCAGGAATGGAAAACGTGTCATGACGGCGACCCCGGTCACGGAAGCCGCGCGCCAAGTGGTGGTGGTCGATTGTGGCACCAGCTCGGTCCGCGCCTTCATCGCGCAATTGCCGACCACCGCGGGCGATCATCTCATTCTCGAGGATCTGTCCTTTCCGGTCGATCTCACCGGCTCGTTCGTCAACGGCAAACTGTCACGCCAGGCGATGGACGGGGTGGCCGACGCATTCACCGCCATCGTCGCTTCGGCGCGCAGCTACGGCATCACCGCCATCCGTGCGGTCGGTACCTCGGCCTTGCGCGAGGCGATCAACTCCGACGTGCTGGTCGAGCGCCTGCGGGCCAAGCAGGGCATCGACCTCGAGATCATCGACAATGCCGAGGAGGCCAGGCTCTACAGCGAAGCGCTGCGGCTGGTGCTCAAGCGGGCCAAGCGCGAGCTGCCCGGGCGGACGCTGATGATCGATCTGGGGGGCGGCAGCACCTGCATCGGCCTGATCACCAACGGCAAGCTGGTGCATTCGGTCGACGAACACTACGGCTCGGTGCGCATCCTCGAGCAGTTCCACTCGCTGCGCGACAGCAACGAGTTCGCCCTGACCATCGACCGTTACGCCCTCGGCGCCGCGCGCATGATGCTCGACCGGCTGCCCAAGGGACAGATCAACCACCTGGTCATCACCAGTGGCGATGTGCGCAAGTTGTGTTCGCTGCTGACCTCGACCACCTCGAAGACCGCGAAGGGCGGCATCCACCCGCTGGTGGTCAAGGACGTGGTCGCCTGGTACCAGCGCATGCAGGCGATGACTCCGCCCGAGCGCGCCCATGCCTGCGCCTGCGATGCGCGTGGCGCCGCCCTCCTTTTGCCGACCGCCAGCCTGCTCAATCACCTCAGCGTCGAGACCGGGGCCAGCGAGGTGCTGGTGCCCTATCTCACCCTGCGTGACGGCCTGATCGCCGATCTGATGCCGGGATCATTCGGTGCGCATTACCTGAGCGCCGCCGATCTCATGGCCGAGGGACTGCAACTGGTGTCGCGGTACGGTGGAAACCTCGGCTACGCTGAGAACACCGCCAACCTCGCGACCCAGATCTTCGATCAGACCGTCTCGTTGCATGGCCTGGGCGAACGCGAACGCGCCCTGCTCGAATTCTCCGCCCTGGTGCACGACATCGGCTCCTACATCAACGTGCGCAACCGGCACAAGCACTCGATGTACGTCATCCAGTCATCCGACATCGCCGGCCTCAGCGCGATCGAGAAGGAGATGGTCGCCAACATCGCGCGCTACCACCGCAAGAGCTCGCCCGAGGCGCATCACCTCGAATTCCAGTCGCTGCCACGGGGCAAGCGGGTGGTGGTGTCGCACCTCGCGGCGATCCTGCGCCTGGCCTACGGGCTCGATGTCGAACGCACCCAGCGCATCAAGAAGGTGCGCTGCGAGGTCGCCGATGGGCGCCTGCTCATCCACGTCGATCGTCGCCAGATCGCACTGGAGCGCTGGTCGCTCTCGGGCAAGGCCGGCATGTTCGCAGAGGTCTTCGGTCTGGATGTCGCGGTGGTCGCACGGGAGGAATCATGAGTCGCAAGCCCCAGCCCCAGGCCGGTACCGCGCGTTTCTCGCCCACGGGCGAGGCCGCCCCGTCGCCGGTCCATGCCCTCGACGACCGCAGCCGTTACCTGAGTCGCGAGCTGTCCTGGCTGGCCTTCAACCGCCGGGTGCTGGAAGAAGCGCAGGACGCCGCAAAGCCGTTGCTCGAACGCACCAAATTCCTCGCCATCGTCAGCTCCAACCTGGATGAGTTCGTCATGGTGCGCCTGGCCGAGGTGCATGCGTTGGCGCACCGTCGGGGGCTCGGTGGCATCGAGCTGCCGGAAACCGGTGACGCGCCGCGCCTGCTGGAAGAACTCCGTGCCGACATCAGCCGACTGGTGGCCGACCAGTACCGCTGCTGGCGCGAGGAGATCGCCCCACGCTTGGCGCAGGAAGGCTGCATGGTGGTACCGGCCAGCGATTGGAATGAGAGCGACCGCCAGACCCTGCGGGCACATTTCCGCAACCACCTCGAACCGATCCTGACGCCGCTCGGCGTCGATCCGACCAAACCCTTTCCCATGCTCGTCAACCGCGGCCTGACCGTGGCGGTACGCCTGGAATCGCTCGATCCCGCGGGCACCGTCGGCGAGCGCAAAGCGCTGGTGGCGGTGCCCAGCGGCAACCGCCTGGTGACGCTGATCGATGGGGTCGGCCGCTACGCCCTGATGGAGGACGTCGTCGGCGAATACCTCGACAGCCTCTTCCCCGGGTACCGCATCCTGGGCCGCTGCCTGTTCCGCATCACCCGTGACGGTGCGCTCGACATCGATGAGAGCCAGAGCGCCGACCTGCTCAGCGAGATCGAGAACGAACTCTCGAGTCGCGAACACAGCAACGCCGTACGCCTGGAATTCGCCGTCAACGGCGATCACCGGCTGCGCACCTGGCTGCAGCAGACCGTTGAACTGGATGACGCCGATCTCTGCCCGATCGATGGGCCCCTGGACCTGACCGTGCTGTTCGCCCTGGGTGAGCGCCTGGAACGTGCGGACCTGCGGGACAAACCGTTGAATCCCACGCTGTATCCCCGCGACTGGTCGGATCCCTTCGCCCGCATCAAGCAGGGCGACCTGCTGTTGCATCACCCCTTCCAGAGCTACCAACGGGTGGTCGAACTGGTCGAGCGCGCGGCCGAGGATCCCAAGGTGCTGGCGATCAAGCAGACCCTCTACCGGGTGTCTGCGACCTCGCCGATCATGCGTGCGCTGATGCGCGCGGCGCGGGCCGGCAAGCAGGTGACCCTGCTGATCGAGCTCAAGGCGCGCTTCGACGAGGCGACCAACATCCGCTGGGCGCGCGCTCTCGAAGAGGCTGGCGCGCACGTGGTCTACGGCATCGTCGGCCTCAAGGTCCACGCCAAGCTGCTGATGATGATCCGCCGCGAAGAGGATGGCATCCGTCGCTACTGCCACATCGGCACCGGCAACTACAACGACAAGACCGCGCGGCTCTATACCGACCTCAGCTACCTCACCTGCAACGAGGCGGTCGGACGCGACGTCGCCGCACTCTTCAACATGCTCACCGGCTACAGCCAGCCGCCGGAATGGGAACGCCTGGCGGTGGCGCCCCTGAGCATGCGCAAACGATTCGTCGAGTGGATCCGTCATGAAGCGGCGCTGGCCCGCAGCGCTGCCGGTCGCAGCGACATGCCTGGTGGGCGTATCATCGCCAAGTTCAACAGCCTGGTCGACCAGGGCCTCTGCGACGAGCTCTACGAGGCGTCGCAGGCCGGGGTGCAAATCGACCTGATCGTGCGCGGCATGTGCATCATCAAGGCCGGTGTCCCAGGGCTGTCGGAGAATATCCGCGTGCGCTCACTGGTCGGGCGCCTGCTCGAACACAGCCGGATCTATTACTTCGGCAATGCCGGCAAGCCGGTGGTCGGCATCGCCTCGGCCGACTGGATGTCGCGCAATCTCGATCGGCGGGTCGAATGCCTGGCCCGGATCGAGGACGAGAGCCTCCAGCAGCGGCTGATCGGCATCCTCGACACGTGCCTCAAGGACACCGCCCAGGCCCGCGAGATGGGGCCGGACGGAGCCTATTCCCGGGTGCAGCCCGCCCGCGGCACTCCGGCGTGCTCCAGTTTCGACGCGCTCATGGCTGAAGGCGCCGCTCTGGAGCGCCCGCTGGAGGACGAGGAACGACTGGCACCGCGCTTTACCCCCCGCCGCAAGGGAGAGTAGACCAGCGAACCGCCTCGCCGGCGGCGGTGGCCGGAGGCGAGGTGGACCCGGGTGGCCCGGTGTACTGATCGCCAAGCCGGACCACGACCGCAAAGGACGTTGGCAAGCAGCCACAAGGGCTTAGGAATCAGACCCAAGGATGATCCCCCGATGGCCAATGCTTCGCCGGACCCGGCGCTGGCGGTCGCTTCCAAGCGCATCGTCACCCTTGAAGCCGATATCAGCAATCTGCGGAAGGGCATGGTCCAGCAGCTCACGCTGTCGGGCAAGCTCATCAAAGCGGTCTTCGCCCTCGATACCGACTATTTCGGTGGCCGCTTCCAGGCCCAGCAGAACCAGGACAACCCGGATCCCTTCCGTGACTTCACCGTCGCCACCAAGATCGTCGAAGCGATCAGCGAGGAGGTCCAGGGCGCCAGCGCCTTCGCCGACAGCCCGGTGTTGCGCGATGGCATCGCCAATCTGATCACCGCCCTCGAAGCCACCCGTGGGGTGGCCTTCGAGATGGAGAAGTCCGGCCTCGACGCGGTCGGTCTCCCGGTCCGTCCCGAGAGCGCCAAGGTGCGGGTGTTCCCGGAGAACAATCCTCCCGGCTGCCTGGCCGAGGCCGCCGGCTCGGTGCACGACCTCAGCGCTATGATGGCGCGCACCCGCGACCGTTTCACTGCCATGCGCATGATGATGAACGAGGCCGAACGCGCGCGCAGCGAGGCCGAGAGCAGCGTCACGCCGGTGAACGTCGAGAAGGTCGCCGCCGCCATCACCGACGAACTCAAGGCCGTCCAGCAGGATCTCAAGCAGACCCGCAGCCAGCTCATGGCCACGGTCGACAGCCACGCGGTCACGATGAAGAATCTGCGCGCCGAGCTTGAGCGCGCGCGCCGCGAAGCCGCCCTGGAAGCCGACACCCGCAAGTCCGATCGCGCCGAAGCGCGCAGCCTGGCGGCGGAGATCGCACGCCAGATCGAACTCGCCATGCCCCCTGGGGGCGGCGATGATCTCGAGATCACGCTCTCGGTACTGCGTGAAGCCTTGAGCGACGACCAGGATCTCGCCTCGCTCGCCGCTGCCACGGAAAGCGTGGTCGTCGACTGGGTGCGCTTGACCACTGAGCACATGGCCAAGCCGGCCGCCGCCGGCACGCTGGACAACGGCCGTCTCGCCGCGCTGGAGCGCGATCTCGCTGCCGCCAAGGCCGCCGCTGGCGAAGCCGCCCAGCTCAAGACGCGTCTCGCCGAGGTCGAACGCCGTGCCAGTCTCAGCGAGCAGGAACTGGCCGCGCACAAGAACCGTGGCGAACCAGGGTCGGCTGCCCTGGCGAGCGAGAACACCGGCCTCAAACTCAAACTGAGCGAGGCGGAGAGCGCTCTGGCCAGTCGCGAACGCGCCCTTGCCCAGGCCAAAGAGGCCGCCGCCGCCGCTCAGCAGCAGAGCGAGGCGCAGAGATCGCAGAACGAGGCCAGTGCCAAGTCCACCCAACAGGGCGTCGACGCCACTAGTCGCGATGTCACCGCGCTGCGCGCCCAGCTGCTGCAGGCGACCACCACCCTGCGTTTGAAGGAGGAGGAGGCCAAGCGTTCGCGTGAGGCCCTCCAACAGGAACAGACCAAGAACGGCGACGCCTTCCAGAATCTCACCCGCCAGCTGCACGCCGCGCAGGAAAAGCTCGCGGTCACCACCAGCGAACTCCAGAGCACGCGCACCCAGGCCAGCGACCTCGGCAAACAGCTCACCGACACCACCAGCCGTTCCACCCAGGGCCGGGAAGTGGAACTCAAACAACTGCGCGACACCCATGCCCGCGAGATGAAGCAGGCGATCGACGCGCGGGTGCAGGCCGAGACCAGGCTGCAGGAACTGACCCTCAGCGCTCAGCAGAACGAGGCGCAGCGGGTCACCGATCTGACCGAGGCGCGCAAGCAGATCAGCGCGCTCGAAACCCGGCTGACCGAACTGCAGTCGCGGGCCGACACCGCCAGCGCGGAAGCCACCCGCCTCAAGGGCGAAGCGGGTCGCCTCGGCGCCGAGCACGCCAAGGCCAGCGCCGGCCTGGAATATGCCACTGCGCGTGAACGCCAGCTCGGCACCGAGCGGGAACGCCTGGAGCGTGAACGTTCCGAGCTGCAGGCCCGGCTCGACGCCCTGCGCAAGACCAGCGAAGCCAGCCTCAACCAGAACGAGCAGACCCTCGCCAGCGTGAAGAAGCAGCTCGCCGAGAGCAAGGCCGCCGAGGCCGAGGCGCGCACCGAGCTCACCCGCCTGACGGCGGAGACCGCGGTGCTGAACGTGAAGCAGGGCAAGGCCGAGCAGGACCTCGTGCAGTTGCGGAGCGACAAGGACCGTCATGCCGCCAGCGTCGCCAGCCTGACGCAGGAACGCGACCAGGCGCGCATCAAGCTCAGCGAACTCGAACGGGAACGCGCGCGTCAGACCGAGGCCAACGGCCGGGCCGAAACCCAGGCGCGGACGCTGGCAAGCGACGTGGCCCAGCTCAAGCGCAGCGAAGAGGAAGCCGTTCTGCGCGCCGACAAGCTCACTGCCGAACTCGCACAGGTGCGCGAACGCCTGACCGCGGCCCAGCTCACCGGCGCGCAGGCGAGTGCCCAGCAGTCGTCGCTCAAGGATCTCGAAAGCCGGCTCACCAGCGAACGCGATGCGGCCCGCAGCGCGGCCGCCGCCGCCACCAGTGAACGCGACCGCCTCAAGGCGCAGGCCGACCGCCTGCAGGCCGACCATGATGCCCTGGCCAAACGCCTGGACGAACGCGAAGCCCAGCTCACCGCGCGTCTGACCGAGGTCAGCCGTCAACTCGGCGAACTGAAGCAGACCAACACGCGCCTGGCCGCGGAGGGCGAACGCCTGCAGGCCGAGGCGTCGCGTGCCGCCAGTGCCAAGGTCGAGGCCAAGGACGCGCTCGAGCGCAAGGACTCCACCAGCACCTGGACCAAACGCCTGTCGGAGAGCGCCGCCGCTGTCGACCAGGCGCGTGCTCGTACCGGCGAACTTGAACGCCGGATCGAGGATCAGCGCCAGCAGCTGGCGCAATACGAGGAGCGCCTGGCGCGTCAGACCCAGGGCGACGTCCATCTGCGCGAACGGGTCGGCGAGGTCGAGCGTCGCGAGGTCGCTCTGCAGCAGCAATTCGCCGCCGCCAAGGCCGAAGCCGACCAGGCACGTACGCGGCTGGCGGCCCTCGAACGCGAACTCGCGACCACCCGGACCACGGCCCAAGAGGCCGAGGCACGCCGTGAGCGTCAGAAGGTGCGTTTCGACGCCCTCATGCGCGAAGCCCGCGAAGCGGTTGCGAGCGCCGCCAAACGCCAGGACCAGCTCGAGACGGATGACAAGGAGATCATCGCCACGTTGATGAAGCAGATCCAGGATCTGCGGCTACGCACCGGCACGAATGGATGATTGCTTCCCGGTAGGGTGGATGGGACGGGACCGATGAAGGAATGGACGCTCGATCGCGGCCTGCAGTCACCGCTGAGTTTCACCGGCGAACTGGTGGCGCACCAGGATGGCACCAGCCAGCGGTCGCTGTGGCAGAGCCTGGTCGGCGGCGGGCGCTGGCACTCGCTGTCGATCTTCCGCACGCGTGACGGCCGCTGGGTGGTCTACATCACCTTCCGCACGCGCGTGAAGGGCGAACTCGACAACCGCGAAGCCTTCTGGTGCGACCAGCCCAGCGATCTGCCCGCAGTCTTCGCGCAATACCAGGAGGTCGCCTTCCCGGTGCTCGCCGCGCGCATGGTCGGTGACCCCGCCGTGCGCCAACGCGACGCCATCGAACTGATGGCGCGTTACCAGCGGCAGGTCGCTGGCTTGCTCGCGCGCATACCGGCAGCGACGGTCAAGATCGGATAGACGGAACTGCTCGCTGCGCTCGCTCAGTGCGAGGTGCACGCGAGCGCAGCGAGCTCATACCAGCCACCAGCAGCCAATACCGATGGTGACGACCGACGAGACCGCGAGCAGGCTGCGCTGGAAACCCGCGGACGCTCCGCGCGCGGCGGCCAGCCAGCCGATGCCGGCGGCGAAGGCGCACATCGCCAGGACGCTGCCGGCGACGAAGCCGGCGAGGTAGGTCAGCACGCCGGCGAGGGTGGGGAAGGCGAGCGCGAGCAGGATGCCGATCAGGTGGGAACCACCGGCGCAGCCGTGCAGGATGCCGATGGCATAGGGCGTGAAGCGGCGGCTGCGGAAAGCCGCCGGAGGCGCGAGCGGGTTGAGCGCATGCCGATGCGCCTGGCCATCAGCATGCACATGGAAGGCGGTGCTGGACGTGGAAGTGGGCGCTGGCGCCGCGGTCGTCCGACCGAGGCGCCACAGGCCCCACGTGCCGATGATCAGCAACATGACCCCGACCAGGCGTTCGCTGGTGGCAGAAAAAGGATCGACCATCGCCCAGTGTGCCAGCACTCCAGCGATGAGGCCGACGATGACCACGCCGAGAGAATGGCCGAGGCCCCAGCGCAGGCCGACCGCCCACACCCGTTGCCGTTCGACGCAGGCGATGGGCGCGATGGCGCTTAGGTGGTCCGGCCCTGACAGCACGTGCACGAGACCGACGATGAGACCAGCGAACAGGGCGGTGATCATGGCTGGCGACAGCCTAGATCGCTGACGTCGATGGCGCGCTGGCTATCCGTGCAACACCACGCCCCGCCCAGTTTCATCATTCGTTGAGCGCCTGTTCAGCGCGGGGATAGCTGCCCAGCACCTCATAGGTCGAGGTGTGCCCGTTCAATTCCTTGAGCGCCGCGGCCACCGCGGGGTCCTGCTGATGCCCGATCAGGTCGATGAAGAAGAGGTACTCCCAGGGTCTGCGTCGGCTGGGCCGGCTCTCAATGCGGCAGAGATTGATGCCGTCGCGATGGAACGGCAGCAGGCAGTCGTAGAGCGCGCCTGGACGATCCTGGACGCCGAACATCAGGCTGGTCTTGTCGCTGCCGGTGGGTTTGGCCGCGCGCTCGGGCGCGCCGATGACGACGAAGCGGGTGATGTTGTTGGGATTGTCCTGGATGTCGGAGGCGATGATCGGCAGGCCGAAGATCGCCGCCGCCTCGGCCTGGCCGATGGCGGCGGCGCCGGCCTCGCTTGCGGCGCGTTCGGCGGCCTTGGTGGTCGACACCAGTTCGACCAGTTCGACCCCAGGCATGTTCGCCGCCAGCCAACTGCGGCACTGGCCGAAGACGGTGTGGCGCGAATAGATGCGTTTGATCTCGCTGCGCGGGCAGGTGGCCATCACGTGGTGGCGGATGCGCAGATGCAGCTCGTTGATGATGCGCAGGTGGGTGGCGAGGAACGCATCGATGGTGTCGGTGATCGAGCCATCGGTGGAGTTCTCGATCGGCACCACGCCATAATCGGCGTGCCCACGTTCGACCTCGGTGAACACCGTGCCGATCGATTCGACGGCGGCGTAGTCGACGCTCTCGCCGAACTTGAGGCGCGCCGCGAGGTGGGTGAACGCTCCCGGCTGACCGAAGTGGCAGATGGTGAGCCTGCGCTCCAGTGCGAAACTGGCAGACATGATCTCGCGCCAGATCGCGCGCAAAGCCTGCTCCGGCATCGGCCCCTGATTGAAGCCGGCAATCTTCTTGAAGACTTCCTGTTCGCGGTGCGGCACGAACACCGCGGCTCCGCTGGTGGCCTTGGCCTGACCGATGCGCTGCGCGCACTCGGCCCGCTGCGACAGCAGCTTCACCAGATCACGATCGATCTCGTCGATACGCGTACGCTGGCGTGAGAGGTCATCGGCGGGCTGGTTCACCACGTTCTCGGACATGCGCGGCAGCCTCCACACCACGTCCAGAAATGCCATCGTCGAGCGCATCGCACCGCTTACCCCGCTCCCCGTTACGACGGCCCAGCACGGGCGAGACGCCGATGCTGTCAAGCTAACGAAGAAGATTCGGCCGCAGAGCCGCAGAGACGCAGAGAAAAGGCAATGCCTAGTCCAGGCAGGTAGACGTCATCCGTAAAAGTGCGGGTCCAGGGGCAGCGGCCCCTGGCGGGCGTAGCGGGCAGAGCCCGCGAACAACGATCCCCCGAGCTCGCCTGCGCGAGCGAGCGGGGACCAGGCTCGCGGATGGTTGAAGACAGCGCGCAGCAAAACACCCCGGCGCAGCCGGGGACGCATGCGCCTGATCGCCGCGCTCCGCGGCGACCGCCGCAGGCGGCGAGCGGCGCAGCCGCGACGTCAGGCGCAGGCGCGAGCCGCAGCTCAGTACGAGATGGACTTGATCTTGAACTTGATGTCACCGGAAGGGGCCTTGACCACCACCGTCTCGCCCAGCGCCTTGCCGACCAGCGCGTTGCCCATCGGGCTCGAGGTCAGGATCTTGTTCTCCAGCGGATCGTCCTCGCCTTCACCGACCAGTTGCCACTCCTCGATGCTCTTGTCCTTGAGGTCCTGCAGCTGGATCTTGGCACCGAAGGCGACCTTGCTGGTGTCGATCATGCTCTCGTCCACCACCACCGCGCGCGACAGCTTGCCCTTGAGGTCGGTGATGCGCGCATTGATCATGCTCATCTCTTCACGCGCCGCGTGGTATTCCGCGTTCTCACGCAGATCGCCCTTCTCACGCGCATCGGAGATCGACTTGGCGATCAGAGGAACCTTCGAGGTCAGCTCGTTGAGTTCGGCTTGGATCTTCTTCTTGCCTTCAGCGGTAACTGGAATGCTGCTCATGGCGAAGCCCCTGGAAGAGGGTGACGAGGGGAAACAGAGAAAAATTCACGCAGGTCAGAGACCTGCGTATCGACGACCAGCGCTTACTGGGGTTGGAGACGACCTTTGCCGACCGCCAACGCCAAGGCGCGCAGCATCCCCTCGGTCGTCGGGAAGTCAACGCAGGCATCGGTGATGCTCTGCCCGTAGACCAGCCGGGCGCGTTCCGCGGGAATGTTCTGCCGGCCCGCGAGGAGGTGGCTTTCGATCATCACCCCAGCGAGATGCGTCGAGCCCTGCGCCACCTGTCCCGCCAGTTCACTTATCACCAGCGCTTGGCGGGTATGGTCCTTGCCGGCGTTGTCGTGGCTGCAGTCGACCATCACGTGCGGGCACAGGCCCTGCTCACGGCAGGCGCGTGCCGCGGCCGTCACCTGTGCGAGATGATAGTTGGAACCGTTCTTGCCCCCGCGCAGCACCAGATGGCCATCGGGATTGCCGGTGGTGGTGACCATGCTCACGCGGCCATCGCGGTCGATGCCAAGAAAACGGTGCGCATGGCTGGCGGCGAGCATGGCGTTGGTGGCGGTCCCCAGACTGCCGTCGGTGCCGTTCTTGAAACCGACCGGCATGCTCAGGCCCGACGCCATCTCACGATGGGTCTGGCTCTCGGTGGTGCGCGCTCCGATGGCGGCCCAGCTGACCGCGTCGGCGAGGTACTGCGGCGAGATCGGATCGAGCAGTTCGGTCGCCGCCGGCATGCCCTCACCCGCCAGGTCGACGAGCAGCTTGCGGCCCATGCGCAGCCCGTTGGTCATGTCGTGGCTGCCGTCGAGATGCGGGTCGTTGATCAACCCTTTCCAGCCGGTGGTGGTGCGAGGTTTCTCGAAGTACACCCGCATGACGATCTCGAGCCGGTCGCTCAGCTCGTGGCGCAGCCGCAACAGGCGCCCGGCGTACTCACGCGCCGCGGCGACGTCATGGATCGAGCAGGGTCCGACCACCACCAGCAGCCGCCGGTCGTCGCCGCGCAGGATGCCGCGGATGGCGCTGCGCGCGGCCAGCACGGTGGCGACCGCCGCCTCGCCCATAGGCAGTTCGTGGCGGAGGTCGGCAGGAGAGATCAGCGGGCTGGTGTCGGTCACGTGCAGATCGTCGGTTGGGCGCATGGGTGGTCCGATAATGAAAAACCCCCCGGTCCAGGGGACCAGGGGGTAGTGGGCAAGCAGTGAGCGAGCCGCGTCCCTAGTCCGGGCGAGGTGGGCGATATCCGCTAAACCAGGACAGGAGACGCATGGTGGGGGATTCTGCAGCGCCCCCGATCGACGCCAGGGGGCAGGCGCCCAACGCTCGGCGGTGGCTCATCTGCTTCACCCGGCCGCGACTTCGCTGGCGGCCAGCCGGAAACGTTCACGCAGAGCCTCGACCGCCTTGGTCTCGAAGGCCTTGGCGGCCTGGGCGAGGGCGTGATAGACCGCGACGCGGTCGCTGCGCCCGTGACCGATGATGGTCACACCATCGACGCCGAGCAGGAAGCAGCCACCGACGTTGCGCCAGTCGATGCGGCGCTTCACGCCGGCGAAGGCCGGCTTGCATAAGAAGCCGCCGAGCTTGGTGAAGAAGCCGCGATGGATCTCCTCCTTGATGATGCGGCGCAGGCCCGCCTCGAGGCCTTCGCAGCACTTCAGCACGATGTTGCCGGTGAAGCCGTCGCAGACCACCACGTCGACCTCGGGCGAGAAGATGCCATGGCCTTCAACGTAGCCGACCAGGTTGACGTTGGTCTTGCGCAGGAGCTCGAGGGTTTCGCTGGTCAGCTCGGTCCCCTTGCCGTCCTCTTCGCCGTTGGACAACACGCCGACCCGGGGGTTGGCGACGCCGTAGACCTTGGTCAGGAAGGCGGCCGACATCTCAGCGAACTGCGCGAGGTGCTCGGGTTTGCCCACGCTGTTGGCGCCAGAGTCGCAGATCCAGGTGCTGCCGCTGGGCTTGGGCAGGGGGGTGAGGATGCCGGCGCGTTTGACCCCCGGTATGCGCCGCAGATGCAACTGCGCCGCCGCCACGCTGCAGGCGGTATTGCCGCACAGCACCATGGCGTCCGCCTTGCCCTGCTTGACCAGCTGGGCCGAACGGTTCATCGAATCGTTGGGTTTGTCCTTGAGCGCCTGCATCTTCTCGGCCATGCCGATGATGTCGGGTGCATGTTCGATCACGATATTGGGCAGCGGACCGCCCTCGGCCTTGAGACTGGCCGTGATGTCGCTTTCGCGACCGACCAGGATCACCGTATGGGCGGGAAACGCGCGGGCGTAATCGATGGCACCGCGCACCATGGCGCGCGGTGCATCATCACCGCCCATGGCATCCAGGGCCAACCGCATCGGGATCAGGCCTTGTCGGCGTCGCCGGAACCCTGGTCATCGCGGAAGAGCACCTGACGGCCGCCGTACATGCCGGTCTTGAGGTCGATGTGAT
>JANPIY010000152.1:0-8403 GCA_031425255.1 Planctomycetota bacterium | reverse complement strand
GGCGGCTACCAGACGCCGCAGGCCGGTGAAAGACCGGGAATTCCACCGCCAAGCCGCCAAGGCCGCAAAGATCGGAGGAAACGAGCCTTTCATCTTTGCGGCCTTGGCGGCTTGGCGGTGAAGATCCCTGCCGTCCCGCG
Source organism: Planctomycetota bacterium (assembly GCA_031425255.1). Lineage (GTDB taxonomy): Bacteria > Planctomycetota > UBA11346 > UBA11346 > UBA11346 > BOG-1363. The sequence continues at coordinate 8,263 of JANPIY010000152.1, read as the reverse complement.
GAACCAGACCCAGGCGACCCGGCGGTTCAGGTGCTGACCAGCACCCGATAGAGCCCGAGTTCCTCCAGCCATTCCGCCCGATGACGGCCGCCACTGAGGAACTTGTCGAAGTCTTTGCCGCGGCCGTTCAAGGCGCTGAACTTCACCGCTGGAGTGTTGGGCAGGGTGGCGAACTCGTTGCAGGCCCCGTCGAGGTTCTGCAGCGCCAGGCGCAGCAGATGGTCGTCGGCCAGCAGGGCGCTGTCGCTTTCGGAGAGCTTGAACTCGTTGGCCGCGGCTTCGGAGAAGGTGGTCTCGCACATCGCCGCCAGGGATGACAGCTCGGCCGCCAGGCGGGCGACGGACTGGGTGGCATTCTCGCGTTTCGGCGCCTCGGCCCGCGGCACGGTATCGCCGCGGGCCTGTTCGAGCGTGCGATGGTAGAGCGCGACACATTCCTCCAGGATCGGGGCCAGGCTGGTGGCGGCCTGGCCGGCCTTGGTCTTCTTCTTCAGGACGGTCTCGAGGTCGCTGGCGAGGATCGCCGGCAGCGCGAGGATGCCGCTGCCCCCGTCGAGGCTGATGGTGATCGAGACCGGCGGCGGATCGCCGAGCTTCTGCCGCCATTCGGCGACCAGCGAGACCATCTCGCGGAACACCGCCCGCAGCTTGGGCACCGCCTTGGCCAGCACGGTGACGCCCAGGGCCCAGCGCGCCCGGTCAAGGTACTCGACCAGGTCGCGCGCGGCGTCACGACTGGCTGCGATCTGGCCGCGCAGGGTCTTGAACTCGTACCGGTTGCCGAACAGCCGCGGGCGATAACGCCGGGGATCCTCGGCCAGGACGACGATGCCGCGCAGGTCGCCCAGGCACTTGGCGATCTCCGCCAGGTGGCGATCGGCGACGCGCACGGCGTGGCCCTCCTGGTCGGCCGGCAGGCTGATGACGCGCTCCAGCTTGCGCACCTGCTCCAGCTTGCCGCGATGGTCGCCACCGGTCTCGAGCAGGGTGAAGGCTTCGCGGTACAGCCGCAGGCGGTCGTCGAGACTGCTCTCGTCGCCCTCCTCGTAACGGCTCAGGCGGCGGTCGCGCGAAGCGACCTCTTCCATCAGCTCGTGGCGTTCGGCCTCGAGCTTGGCGATCTGGCCACGCAGATCGCGTACCGTGCTTTCAAGTTCGCGTCGCGACTGGTCGAGCTTGCGCACCTCGGCGACCACCACCTCGGCCTCGGGCGGTAGCGCGGGGACCTCGCGCCGGGCGGCGATGGCGTTGAGCGCATCGAGCAGGCGACGGGTGGCCGAGACCATCGATTGCGCGTGACGCCGGCTGGTGACGAGATCCTGGCGGTAGCGGGCGAAGGTGCGCGCGACCTGCTGGCCGAGCGGTTCGCCCGCCACCACCTGCTCGTTGAGCTCGGTCAGGGCACCGGTCACCACCTGGCTGACGCGGCTCAGCTCGTCGCTCTGGTGCGCGGTGGCGAGCTGGACCGAGCCGAGTTTGGCCTGGTTGCTCGACAGCTCGCTGATCAGGGTGTCGAGCCGGCCGCTGATCGCCTGATGGCGTTCCTCCCACAGCCCGGCGAGGGTCTGCATGATCTCGACCGTCAGCGAGAGGTCGGGACGTTCCCCAGGCTGCAGAGCGTTGACGCGCTCGTTGAGCTGACCGGCGCGTTCCTGGAACTGGGCAGCTTCGAAGGCGGCTTCATCGGGGCGGAAGCACTGGAAGAAGGTCCGCCACAGGGCGAGCCCCTCCTCGCCGATCTGGTTGGCCTGCGGCGTCGGCGCCAGCAGGTGACCCAAGGCACCGAGCGGATCCGCGGCCAGGTAGCCGCGTACGCGCGCCGCCTCGATGACCGAGGCCGAGAGCTGCTCATAGGCTTGGTGCATCGCCGCGAGGGCGCGGACGTGCTCCTGCTGGATCTCACGTTCGAGGCGCAGGATGGTCGACTTGATGGGGCCCATGGGCGGGGAGGCTAGGCCCCAGGCCGGAAGCCGGAAGTGCGTAAGCCCGCCGGATGGGGCGGGTGGCCTCCACCCACGCTCGACCAGGTCCAACCGCAGAGGCCGCAGAGGGCGCAGAAGTGAGATTCCCAGCTCTGCGCCCTCTGCTGTTTGAGCCATGTCAAACCGCAAAGGCTTGAAAGGCCTCAGAGTTTTTGAGATTCCCCAGCTCTGCGCCCTCCGCGCCCTCTGCGGTTTGAACTGCCTTCCCGATCAGACGGGCGGGCTTGGACCCACCCGAAACGCGCCAGTTCCTGTTGTCGGGTTCGCGCTTTCGCCGATGTCCTGCTCGCGCAGCATCCCGCGCCATGACCACCCTCTTCATCGAAATGCCCAGCGGGGTCGCCGGCGACATGCTGCTGGCGGGGCTGTTCGACCTCGGTGCCGACCCCCTGCGGGTGCAGGAGGAACTCCTCGCCCTGGGCGTCGGTCCCATCCGCATCGCCAGCAAACGCGTACGGCCCGCCGGCATCGCCGCGGTGCAGGTCGAGGTCGCCGCCGAGCAGGAGGCGCAGTGGGACCAACGCCTCGCCAGCGCACCGGGCGCAGCGCCCCATGACCATGGCGATGGCCACGTCCACACCCACGCGGCGCCACCACGACTCTCGCTCAGCGGCGCACCCGTTCCCGCGCATCCCCATCGCCCCTACCACGTCATCCGCGACCTGGTGACGGCGGCGCCGCTCAGCCCACGGGTCAAGCAGCGCGCGCTGAAGGTGTTCCGCCTCCTCGCCGAAGCCGAGGCGCAGGTGCACGGCGTGGCGGTGGACCACGTCGAATTCCACGAAGTCGGGGCCCTCGACGCCATCGCCGATGTGGTCGGTTGCTGCTTGGCGCTCGAACAGCTCGGGGTCGATCGCGTGATCGCCGCGCCGCTCCTGCCTGGCTGTGGCTTTGTCACCTGTGCCCATGGCCGCATGCCGGTGCCCGTCCCCGCGGTGGCGGTGATGCTGGCACGCACCGGCGCACCCCATCGCCAGATCGCGCACGACACCGGTGAACTCACCACCCCGACCGGCTGTGCGCTGGTGACCGGTCTGGCCGACGACTACCTGCGCCCAGGCCAGGAGCTCGCGTTCACCAGCAGCCGCGTCGGTTACGGTGCCGGCCACAAGATCATCCCTGGGCATCTCAACGTGGTGCGCGTCAGCCTGGTCGAGGCGACCAGCCTCGCCCATGACCGCGTCTGCGAACTGCGCTGCCAGGTCGACGACAGCACCGGCGAACAGCTCGCGGTGCTGATGGCCGATCTGTTGAGCGCCGGCGCCCGGGACGTCTACCTGACGCCGGTGCTGATGAAGAAGGGCCGCCCAGGATATGAGGTGACGGTGCTGGCCGCCCCCGCTGAACGTGAAGCCCTCACCGCGCTGGTGCTGTCGCGCTCATCGACCATCGGTGTACGTCACCACCTGGTCGACCGCACCATCCTCGCCCGCCGCAGTGCCAGCGTCAGCGTCCACGGCCATGAGATCCCGCTGAAGATCGTCACCCTGCCCGACGGCAGCGAACGCGCGAAACCGGAAGCCGACGCGGTGCTGGCCGTGGCCCGCGCGCTCAGCCTGCCGTTCGACGAGGTCCAACGCGAAGCGCTCAGATCATGGGACGACCAGCGCGGGCAGCTCGGGTAGCTCGGGTAGCTACTGTGGCTGGGCCATCATTGAAAACCAGAAACAGGAACCCTCGCCCTCAATCGAGGTCACCCCCACCGTGCCGCCATGGAGCTCGATGATGCGCCGACACACCGAGAGGCCGATGCCGCTGCCTGGATATTGATCGGCACCATGCAGCCGCTGGAAGATGCCGAAGATTTTCTTGAGGTGAGGCTCCGCTATGCCGATGCCATTGTCCTGGATCGAGATGAGGTGCGCGTCGCCATCGGTGGTGCCGCCGATGCGGATCAGCGGCGGATTCTGCGAACGGAATTTGACTGCATTCGAAATAAGGTTCTGGAATACCTGCGTGAGCAGGTTGCGATGGCCCATCACGCGCGGCAGCGCTTCGCAGATGACCGTCGCTCCGCTTTCCTTGATCTTGACGGCGAGGTTGTCCAGCGCGTCCCGCACCGACAGCGCGAGATCGATCTCAGCCATCTCCAGCGCAACGCCCTCGGTTTGCGAAAACGCCAACAGGTCGTGAATCATCGTACTCAAGCGTCCGGAGCCGGCTATCGCGCGGTCGATGTAGGACAGCCCACGTTCATCCAGGCGGTCAGCGTACCGTTCGCGGAAGATGCCGAGGAAGCTGGAGACCGTACGCAATGGTTCCTGGAGGTCATGCGAAGCGACGTAGGCGAATTGCGACAGCTCCAGGTTGGCGCGGCGCACACTCTCTTCGGCCTTCCTGATGCGCATCAGGGACCTGACCGTGGCGATGAATTCCGGCGGATCGATAGGCTGGGTCAGGAAGCCGTCGGCTCCACAATCCAACGCCTGGATGCGGTCACGGGTGCGGGTGAAACTGGCAGAAATATTGAGGACCATACATCCGGGATTGCCAGGGTCCGCCTTGATCATGCGAGCCAGCTCGGTGCCATTGATGTCCGGCAGGTTGACGTCGATGATGATGAGGTCGGGATGGGACTCGGCCATCTTCAGACCATCCGCACCATTCGCGGCTTCCAAGGCTTCAAATCCGCTTTTTCGCAGCAGGTGGACCAGGATGTATCGGCTGGCGTCGTTATCGTCGATGACCAGCACCACGCTCGCGGGAACTCTAAGAGCTGGTTTCATAACCCATCCCGTAGCGAGCCCGAGCCATCGTCGAGCGAGGCAAGGAAGACGGACCGTTTGGAGCGGAGGCATGGCCATAGGCCATGGTGAGCACCAAATGGTTTGTCTGACGCGGCCGCAGCCAACGAGGGCCGGGCGCAGGAGGGATGAGTTATGAAACCAGCTCTATGCATGCCCAGGCTCCAATGCAGTGAAGAGCCCGACCTGGACGAGCGCCTGAATGGCGGCCGCGCGTGCGGTCTGCGCGTCGGAGCCTTTGGCGGACATGATCGCGTCGGCGCGGGACAGACGGCCCACCACCTCCTCATCCATGTGCTTCGCGCTGTAGATGATCACTTTGATCCGGCGCAGATCGGCATCGGTCTTGAGGATCTCGAGCACTTCAAAACCGGTCATATCTGGCAGGTGCAGATCGAGAAAGATGACGTCTGGCTGCAAGCGCCTGGCCGCTTGGATCCCTTCAGCGCCGGAATCAGCCTCGACTACCTCGAAACTTGGTGGCAGCAGGCCGCGCAAGAGGTAACGCGACACTTCGTCGTCGTCGATGATCAGGGTCTGACGTTTGAAAGTATTGGACGCATGCGCAGATGGGCTTTCGCTGGTGACGAGTTCGCCCTCCTCATTGCCGCTGTACGTCATCGGGATGTCGAGGAGGAAACATGAGCCCTTACCGATGTCGCTGTGTACGTCGAGGCGGCCTCCCAGGAGTCCGGCCAGGCGTTTCGACAGCGGCAGGCCAAGACCAGTACCCTTGAAGCGGTGCTGCACCAGCGTGTCGATCTGGGCGAACTCCTCGAAGATCGCCTGCAGATCCTTGGCTCTGATGCCGACGCCGGTATCGGTGACCGAGAATACCACCCGACCAGCCTGCGGGGTCCGCACCGCCACCCGCACCTCGCCGTCATCGGTGAATTTGAGGGCGTTGGAGATGAGGTTGCGCAGGATCTGCGAAACCTTGCCCTCATCGGTTTCCAGATGCATCGGTGTGCTCGGTTCGTCGAAGACCAGGGCGACCGATGACCCCGCAGCGATCAGCGGCTTGAGCATGCCCTTGAGGGCGCCAAAGAGTCCCGACACCTCGAAGGCGTGGGTCTTGACCACCACCTTGCCGGCATCGACTTTGGCGATGTCCAGCAGGTCATTGACCAGGTCCGAAAGCACTTCCGCGGAACGCCGGATGAAACCGACCTGCCGATCCTGCTCGTTGGTCAGGTCTCCATCGCATCGCGATTCCAGCATGCTGGCGAGCGCAACGATGGAGTTCAGGGGTGTTCGAAACTCATGGGTGACGTTTGAGAGGAAACGGGATTTCACTTCCGAGGCCCGACGTAGGAAATCTGCGCGCGCGTCCAGTTCGGCGTACAGGGCGACCACCCCGCGATTGGTGTCCTCGAGTTCCCGGTTCAACGACTGCATTTCGGTCTGGCGCTGCTGCAGTTCATTGAGGACGCGCAACAATTCCTGATTCTGCTGTTGCACCTCGCCGAGAGGATCGCCTGGAAGACCAACCGCCAGCGCGGCCGACAGGCTCGTGAGGGCCTCCGGGGTGATCAGGTTGGCACGTGGCGGCAGGAACTTGCACATCGCCACGGTGGTACCCGTCCCCGGCGCGCTGTTCAGGGTGAACCGGTCCATGATGCGGCGCGTTCCGACCAGGCCCAAGCCCAGGCCGGTCCTGGAGGTGTAGCGTCCCGCGAGGATCTCGTCCAGGTTGGCGATCCCGGCACCGCGGTCGGCGACCTGGATCACCAAGGACCGGTGCGGATGGTCCTCGTACAGGAAGGTGATGCGTCCGCCCCCCGCATAGCGGTAGGCATTGCGCACGATTTCCGAAACGGCGGTACCGATTTTGGTCTGGTTCTGCAAATCAAAGCCGAGCAGAGTCGCAATCTGCCGGGCACGCTGGCGCGCCAGGACGACGTCCTGCTCGCCGCGCACCTCGATCGTCAGCAGGTGACGAGGCTGCGACATCAGGCCTCCCGCACGATCACGATGCCGACATCATCCCGGCCCCGGCAGTGATCGCGGTGCAGGACCGCGGCGATCACCGAGGGATGACGGGAGACCAGACCGGGATAGGCCTCGAGGCTCCAGGGGGTCCGCAGGCCATCCGAATGCATGATCAGCAGATGGTCGTCGCGCCAACTGTAGGCGAACTCCTGCCTTTTATGTTGCTGGTGGCCAACGATGCCGTTGAGCGAAACCATGTTGTGTTGCTCATTGCCGGCGATCAGCACCCCGCTGATGTTTCCGATGCCCAGGTATTGGACGGTCTTGGCATCGGCATTGAAGGCGCAGACCGCGACCGCGGCGCCGCGTGTTCCAGCGATGGCGCGATGGGCGGTCTCCATGGCCACGGTGAGCGATTGCTGCGTGCTGCTGGCCAGCGACAGGATGGCTCCCCGCACGGCGAGCGCGGCGTCGGGACCATGTCCCAGACCATCGCCCATGCAGACCCGGACCATCGGGCCCGAGATATGGATCGACCACAGGTCACCGCATTCGACTTCGCCATCGACCGCGATGCACAGACCTCCCACCACGAAGCGCTCGACGGGAGCGGGGCCGCGCAGCGCATGCGCTGCGCGGCCGCGCAGCGCATGCGCCAACACCACGGTGCCCACCTGCGGACGGGTGTAGAGGTCGAAGACCTGGGCGAGGCGGCGGATCGCACCGAGCCCGTTGCCGGCCGTACCCGCGGTCGAAAAGCCATCGCGCAGGCATTCGGAGACATTCGTCATCCCGGGACCACGATCGACGGCCAGGATTTCAATTCCAATGGGGTCTTCGAGCCTGCGCACCAGCAGCTGCCCGGCGCGTGCGTGCAGGATGATGTTGGTAGCCAACTCCGTAACGATGATCTCGACGCGGCCACGCTCGATCTCATCAAACCCGAGGGTGTGGGCCAATTGGCCGACCTGCATGCGGGCGTGCGAGATCTGGCTCGGATCGCTGATGTCCAGCACGACAGTCTGCGAGGCTACGTGGGTCATTTCCATCTCGTCATCGCAACGGTGGTTCCTACCCCAGGGGTCGATTCGATGCTGAATTGCTCGACCAGCCGTTTGGCGCCACCCAGCCCATGCCCCATGCCGTCGCCGCTGGTGTAGCCGTCACGCATGGCCTCTTCGATGTTGGTGATGCCCGGGCCCTGGTCGACAAACACCACCCGGACGCCCTTACGCACGCCCTCGAGATGGACCTCGATCACCGCTTCGCCACCACCGCCATATTTGAACGTGTTGCGTGCGATCTCGGAGACCGCGGTCACGAGCTTGGTCTGCTCGATCAGACTGAAGCCCTGCTCGATGCAGCTGCGCCTGACCGCCTGCCTGATCAAGACGATGTCGGTCTCGGTGCGGATGCCGTGGACGTCACGCTTCTGTAAAGCCATCGGCCTCGTCTTCCTGCTCGTCCGCCGCGGCATACGCGTCCTTGGCCAGGGCGGTTCGCAACAGGGCCATGCCCCGCTCGACGTTCAAGGCGGTCTTGATCCCGGGCAGTGACAATCCGAGCTCGACCAGCGTGATGGCGACCGCCGGCTGCATGCCGGTG